>JALYMD010000544.1 GCA_030773875.1 Chloroflexota bacterium
GCTGCGGCGGCAGGTGCGGTTCCAGCGCCGCCCACTGCTCGTCGGTCAGTTCTCGGTCTCGGCTCATCTCCCAACGTTACCACGCCTTTGAAGACACACCCTAGCACCGATGGCAGCCAACCCGAGCAACGGCACCAGGCAGAGTGTTGCCAACAGCCTCGTCCGCCGTCCCGGTAGGGAGCGTTGACCCATTGCCCCGAGCAGCCGGCTGCGGCTCTCCCGTGCCCGCCGCTGCCGGGTGACCGCCCCGGACGGCTGGTGCGCATCCGGCCCCACCGGTGCCGACGGGCGAAATCCGTGCCGCAGATAGCACAGCTTTGAGCGTCGGGCGGGTTGGGAGCGGCGCAGGCGGTGCAGAACATCGGCGACCTCAGGGAATGGAGAACCGTCGGCAAAAGGGTGAGTCGTGGCTCTCTCTCGCACTGATCGTATGTCGACGGCCGGACAACTCGCAGGTAGTGCGACGAGTGGCGCGGTGTGTGACACGTCCGGACCGTAGGAAGGCCCGCCGCCATTGCCGGTTGAAGGTGTTCCAGCCTACGGGGCGGGTGTTGGCTCGGTTCCTCCAGGTAGAGTCGGGTCGGGCCCATTGCCCACGGATGGCGTGGCGATCGGTGGCAACCTGAGCGCTCCCCATTGCGGGGGACCGGCGGCGGGGGGATCCAGGTCAAACGGGATGACCACGTCGATACGAGCGCCCAGCCCCTCCTCCATCGGGAGGAGGTACGACGGCTGCCGCGGATCCGCGGACGCCGCAAGCAACGTCGTCCCGTCCGGTGACCAGGTCAGGTACCCCGAGAGAGCCGACGGCACAGTGAGCCACGCCTCCCCGAGGCCCTTCTTGCGGACCCGGATCACCGTCTGTCCTTCCACAAAGGCGAACCGACTACCGTCCGGCGACCAGACGGGCAGCCCGATCCCCTGCTCGCCGCCCCCGATCGCCGTCACGCTGTCGGTGGCCAGGTCCAGGATCTGGACCGCCGTGCGCAGTGGCTCGTACCAGGAGGCGGAGGCGGAACGCTCATAGACCAACAGCCGGTCGTCGACCGGCGACCAGGCCACGAACGTGGCGTCCAGGACCCGACCCTTGCCGGCGTTGATCAGAGAGCCGGTAGCCAGATCGATGGTGTACACCTCCCCGGTCGGTGGAACGGGCCCGTCGCCCGGATTGTGGCGAGGCGTCAGGGAGATGAAGGCGAGCCGGTCACCGGCAGGGGACCAGGTTGGACGAAAGGCGTGGGCCAGCAGCGCGCTGGTAAGATCCGTCTCCTGCCCCGTTGCCAGGTCAACGACTCGAACGCTCACGGTGCCAGCCGTGTTGCCGCTGTCGATCCCCGCGTCGCTGGCATAGGCGATCGCGCCCCCATCAGGTCGCCAGACCGGCCAACCGACCGGCTGCACCCCATCCGCCAGCTTCGTCAGATCGGTGCCGTCGGCGTCCACGACGTAGAGGCGGGCCGTGCCGGGGCCAGCGCCCGCGACTGCCACGCCTGGAGAGACAAAGGCAACCTGGGTGCGGTCCGGGTTCCAGGCCGGCCACGAGACGGGGACGTCATCGGTGACTAACTGCTCATCGGCCATATCAGGGCCTATCAGGTAGAGCGCCTGGTTGCGGGTGAAGAGGATCGGAGCATGGTGCCGGCGCAGGTCGCTTAGCCGCTCCGCCAGAGCGATGTCGCTCGGGTTCTCGGCCAGCAGCGCGGAGAGCGCCCGCTCCGCACTGAGCCACTCGCGACGTGTTTCACTGAGGTCGGCCTGTCGTAGCAGATCATCCGCGCGACGGCGGCGGGCTTGGGACAGGATCGCCGCCCCGTCCTCGTAGGCAGGCATGTCGCGGACCACCGGTTCGAGGAGCGCAATCGCCTCGTCGTAACGGCCGGACTGCATGGCGGCCATACCGTCCAGGTAGGCGGTGCGATACGGGGCGAGATTGGCGATGGCGGAGGCACGGCGGGCATCGGCGTCACGGTAGCCACCGGCAGCGCCGAAAGCCTCTATCGCCTCCGCGTAGCGTCCCGTGGCAAGGGCTGCTTCCCCTCGCGCGTATCCGGCGGCCAGCCGCGCCTGATCGGCGTGGTAGCGGGTGCCAATGGCCGCGCCCATGCTCACGGCTATGACGAGTGGCGCAATCCAGAGCGTTCGCCGGAGCTGCTGGCGTAGACGGGTGGCCCGCTTCCCGTTGACGGTGCCGGATCTCTTGGACACCCCAGGTTGGGCCGTGGCACCTATGAGCGCCCGATGCGGCTTGCTGAGGCCGAGGAGAAGAGGCTCGTGCCTCGCCGTTGAGGACGCGAGCGCAGCCGGGCCCAGCCCGTAGCCGCAGGAGGAGCAGTGGCGGGCGGCGAGGGGATTGGGTGCGGCACAGGCGGTGCAGAACATGGACGGCCTCCGCTCGGATGCCGGGAGCCGTATCCTAGCATGAGGTC
>JALYMD010000545.1 GCA_030773875.1 Chloroflexota bacterium
TCGGTTTGGTGGGCATCATCTTCGCGATCGTGGTGGGGTTGCCGCTTGGGGTAATCAGCGCCCTGCGCCAAAATACCTGGATCGACTACGCCAGCCTGTTCACGTCGACGATTGGCGTCTCCGTGCCGACGTTTGTCAGCGGCCTCCTGTTGCTCCTCTTCCTCAGCCAGAACTTTGGCGTCTCCCCAGTTCGCCGTCCCGAAGCCTGGGAGGGGCTGGGCCGCGCCTACCTGCTGCCGGGCATCGTCCTCGGTCTGGGCACGATGTCATACATTGCCCGGCTCACTCGGGCCAGCATGCTTGAGGTCAAGCGGCAGGACTACGTGAGGACGGCCCGTGCCAAGGGGGTCTCGCCTCAAGGCGTGGTACGAAGCCACATGCTGCGCAATGCCTTGATCCCAATTATCACGATCCTAGGGCCAGCCGCGGCCGATCTGGTTACGGGCTCGATCATCATTGAGACGATCTTCAGCGCGCCGGGCTTAGGTCGCGAGTTTGTTGACTCGATTTCCAAGCGTGACTACTCGATGATCATGGGCACAGCGATCTTCTATTCGGTGCTCATCGCGATTGCGAACGTGACGGTCGATCTCAGCTACGGATTCATCGACCCACGCATCCGGGTGCGGCGGTAGGGAGGAGGAGTTTTATGGCGACGGTCGCGCCAGCGGCTCCGACCCTGGATCAGCAAGCTGAGGTCTCCCTCTCCAGGGTTCGCGCATCGCGGAGTCTCCGGAGCGATGCCTGGCGGCAGTTCCGCCGCAACAAGATGGCGATGGTCGGACTGGGGTATCCCATCTTCCTCAGCTTCGTCGCCATCTTCGCGCCGGCCATCGCTCTCAACAACCCGGTGCAGACAGATGTGCGGGTGGCAGGCAAGTACCGTCAGGCGGCATGGATTGAGAATGCGAACCCGGCCAAGAGCGGGACCTGGGAATACCCTTTGGGAACCGATGGGATCGGGCGGGATGTCTTCAGCCGGCTCGTCTATGGAACCCGGATCTCGCTGGTGGTCGGCTTCATCCCGATGGTAGTGATTCTCCTGATCGGTGTCCCAATCGGGCTGGCGGCTGGCTTCGCTGGTGGCTGGCTGGACAACGCCCTGATGCGCCTGACCGATATCGTGTACGCCTTCCCGGCGTTGCTCTTCTTCATCATCATGCAGATCTCCCTGGGCGACACCGGCTTCGGTCGGCTGCTGAATGGGCTGGTCCTGCTCTTCGTGACCCTCTCGATCGTCAACTGGACGGGCGTAGCGCGCCTGGTCCGGGGTGAAACCCTGGCCCTGAAAGAGAAGGAGTTCGTGGAGGCTGCGTGGGCCAGCGGTGCGGGCGCTGGTCGGTTGATCACGCGCCACATCCTGCCGAACGCGCTTGGCCCGATCATTGTCGCCGGGGCGTTCATCGTGCCGGGGGCCATCATCGCGGAAGCGGTGCTGACTTATCTGGGGATCGGCCTGCGACCCGACGTCAACCTGAACGCCCCCTTCCCCACCAGTTGGGGACAGATGATTCAGGATGGCCAGAAGTCCTACCGGAACCAGTCGTGGATTCTGATCGCCCCGAGTGTTGCGGTGGCCCTGATCACCCTCTCCTTCACCTTTGTGGGCGACGGCCTGCGGGACGCGCTCGATCCCCGAGAGAATGCGTAGACGCCAGACGCCAGTGCCAGACGCCAGACGCCAGTTGTCAGAAACGGGAGAACGATGGCCGGCGGACGCGGATACCAGGACCTGATTGCGTGGCAGAAGGCGATGGATCTGGCTGAAGCTACCTATCGGGCGACCGGAGACTGGCCGACAGATGAGCGATACAAGCTCACCGATCAAGTACGTCGCTCGGCCATATCCATCCCATCCAACATTGCAGAAGGGCAGGGTCGCGGCAGTACAAGAGAATTCGCTTACCACCTGTCGGTTGCTCACGGCTCGCTCTGTGAACTGGAAACCCAGCTTCGATTATCACAACGCCTTTCTTACGTTGATGCGACAGTCCTGGACGCCTTGCTCCAACAAGCTGCTGAGGTTGGTCGCTTGATTCAAGGTCTTCTTCGCAAACTTCGGAGTCCGGCAAGTTCATAACCTACCCACAATCTCTCGTTCTGGCGTCTGGCGTCTGGCGTCTAACGACTACCGTCCCCCCCGCGGGTCAAAGGCGTCGCGGAGGCCGTCGCCGACGAAGTTGATGGCCAGCACGGCAATCGTGAGGGTGAGGCCCGGGGCGATGGCCAGGATGGGGTAGGTCACGTAGTTGGACCTGGCGGAGGTGAGCATGTTGCCCCAGGTCGGGGTGCCGGGTGGGACGCCGAAGCCGAGGAAGGAGAGCGTCGCCTCCGCCAGCATTCGGGAGGAGGTGGCGAACGATGATTCGCCGGCCCGGCACCCCAATCGAGTGCGCCGCCTCCACGAACTCCCGCGCCTTGAGCGAGAGAAACTCCCCGCGGATGATCCGCGCCAACCACATCCAGCCGAAGAACCCTAGGAAGAGCACCACCATCAGGACCGAACTGCCTCGCATCGAGAAGACAATCAGTAGCAGGAAGATGGCTGGGAAGGCGAGCATCAGGTCCACGAAGCGCATCAGTAACTGGTCGATCCAGCCGCCATAGTAGCCGGCAATCGCACCAACCAGCAGTCCGACCACCGCCGAGAGAAGCGCCGCAGAGACGCCGACGAGGAGCGAGATCCGCCCGCCGTAGAGCAGGCGGCTGAGCTCGTCGCGGCCGAGTTCATCCGTACCGAGCCAGTGCTCGCGCGTTGCCGGCTGGGTAATGTTGAACAGGTCCTGCTCGTCCGCCCCGTACGGGGCAATGTAGTCGGCAAAGATCGCCCCCAACGCCAGGAGGCTGATCACCACCATCCCAGCAATGGCCAGCTTCGCGCGGCGCAACCGCAGCAGCGCGAGTTGCAGCGGGCTGCGCGGCGCGCGGGCGGATGGGTCACGGACCAGGGCGGCGAGGCCGCCCGGCTCGACCTCAGCCACGGCGCTGGCAGAGCCGATAGAGGAGGCCAGCGGCGGCGTGGGCCTAGATTCGGACGTGGAATCGACGCTCATCGGCTTCCCCTAGGGTCTCCACCACTCAACGTCGGGGGCGATGCGGAGCCAGCCTGCGCCGGTCGGCGTCCCGGCAGCCCGGCCAACACCGATCGGTCTAACAGCAGGGTCCATGCTCCGACAGTGACCCCCTGTTCATCGTCACACCATGACAGCCAACGCACGACGCCCGGCGCTCGCATCATCAGTACTTGATCCGAGGATCAAGCAGGCCGTAGAGGATATCCGCGACCAGGTTGCCGAGGACGATCAGCACCGCGCCGAGGACGAGTGTCCCCATCAGCACCGGGTAGTCCCGGACGGCGAGCGAGTCAAAAAAGAGCTGGCCCATGCCAGGCCAGGCGTAGACCGTCTCAGTGAGGACGGCGCCGGTCAGGTAGAGGGGAATGTCGATGCTGACCACCGTGACGAAAGGGATTAAGGCGTTCTTGAGAACGTGGCCCCAGACGACCCGCTGCTCCCGCAGCCCCTTGGCGCGGGCGGTCCTCACATAGTCCTGGCCCAGCACCTCGAGTGTGGAGGAGCGCACGTAGCGGCTCCAGCCGGCGATGCTGCCGATGGCGATGGTGAAGGCCGGCAGCGCCAGGTGCTTGAGCAGATCCCAGAAGCCGTCTTCCCCGATGCTGTGCATGTTGGCAGACGGGAGCCAGCCTAGCTTCACCGCGAAGAGGAGCTGGAGCATGAGCCCGAACCAGAAGACCGGCATCGCGAGCCCAAAGTAGGAGACAAAGGAGGTGACGTTGTCGAAGAAGCCATACTGCCGGCGCGCGGCCAGCACCCCGAAGACGAGAGAAACGACCAGCGAGAGCAGCAAGCCCGCGGTGATCAGGATGACGGTGTTGGGGAACACGTCCCAGATGACCGTGGTGACCGGCCGGTACTGGGTGTAGGAGATGCCGAGGTCTCCCTGGAGCAGGTTGCCCAGCCAGACCAGGAGTTGCTCGTGCATGGGGCGGTCCAAGCCCATGTTGTGCCGGATATTGGCGATCTGCTCGGGGCTCATCCGCGCGTTGCGAGCGAAGAGCGCGTCCGGCCCACCGGGAGCGAGTTGCATGAAGACGAAGGAAAGCATGGAGACCCCCACCAGCAGCGGGATCGCCCCGAGCAGGCGCCGGATCACGTAGCGCAGCACCCTGCACCTCCGGTGGGTGATGGGTCATGGGTGACGGGTGCTGGGTGCTGGGTGAGAGATACCAGGAGAGGGCAGTGGAACGGGGCTGGTCGCCGCCCTACCTGCTTCCTGTCAGCCGGGCTGCCCTATCACCCGTCCCCCATGACCCAGCACCTAACACCCGTCACCCAGCGCCCATCACCCTCGTCCCTAGATAGCTACTGGGTCAGGTACCACTCCTGGACGTTCCAGAGCAGGCGGTTGAACGCGCTCGGCCAGAAGCCGCCGATGTTCTTGGCGATCGCCGGGAAGGCTTTTTCCCAGTACATGAAGATGACCGGGACCTCGTCGTGGAGCAACTGCTGAATCTGGAAGTAGAGCTGCTTCCGCTCCTCCTGGTCCGTCGTCTTTGCGGCACGTGAGGTCAGATCGTCGATCTGGGCCTGGAAGTTGTACTCGTGGAAGTAGGCGGGAAGGTTGCCGCCGGTGCCGGTCGGGCTGTCCGGGATCTGGGAGCTGTGCCAGTAGAACATGTCGTCCGGGTCGTTGGAGTTGAACCAGCTGTAGAAGCAGGCCGTCATCTTGTCGGTGAACTGGTAACCCTCCGGTCCCCAGATCGTGGAGACGTCCTGGAACTGCGGGCTGGTCTTGATCCCGATCCCGTTCCAGCTCTGCGCGATGACCTGGACGATCTGTTGGGTTTCGGCAGAGCCGGTTGTAGCCCATAACTCCATCTCGAACTTCTTGCCGTCCCGCTCGCGGACCCCGTCGCTCCCCTTGGTGAGGCCCACCTCATCGAGCAGCGCCTCGGCCTGCTTGGTGTCGTACGGGCGCGGCTGGATATCCGGGTTGAAGGCCCAACTGCCGGGCGCCTGGTCAGCGACCGAGACCACGGCGCGCCCCTTGAGCAGCTTGTCGATGATCTGCTGGGTCGGAGTCGCGAAGTCGAGCGCCTGGCGAACCTTGGTCTCGCGCAGGAAATCGATGTGCTTCAGGTCCATGTGTTGCCAACCGAGGGTCGGGTGCTCCAGCACGTTGATGTTCTCGATGCCGAGCGCCTCGTCAACGCGGGTCGCCCCCAGCGCCCCGGCCCCGCCGACCATCTGGATCTCGCCGGTGCGGAGCTGCACCAACTGGGTGTTGTCGTCTGGCAGAATGCGCAGGACGATCTTGTCGAGCTTGGCCGGACCGCCAAAGTACTCAGGGAACTTCTCGAGGGTAACCTGCTGCTTGGCGGTCCACTCGATGAACTTCATTGGCCCTGTGCCGACAGGGGCTCGACCGAACTCCTGCTTGAACGACTCTGGCCCCTTCGCGAGTTCTTTCGAGGGGGAGATGAACTCAACGCCGACGTAGGAGAGGAACGGGGCGAAGACCTCGGTGGTGGTGATCACCAGCCGCTCGCCGTCGGGAGAGGTGATGTCCTTGATCTTCTCCCACCCGAGTTGGCCGAAGGCGCCGAAGTCCGGGTTCATGATCATCTTCCAGGTGTCGATGACATCCTGGGGGGTAAAGGGATCGCCGTTGTGGAACTTCACCCCACCGCGGAGGTTGAAGGTGTAGGTCAGGCCATCCTCGGCAATCTCCTAGCCCGTGGCGAGGTCCGGCTGCAGCTGCTGGGTGCTGTCGTACTTCAGCAGGCGGCTCATGACACCCGCGAGAATGTCGGACGAGGTCACGAGCTGGGTGACGTAGGGGTTGAGGGTATCGGGCTCCTGATTGGTGCCGATGCTGAGGGTACCGCCCGTCTGGGGCGCGCCTTCGGGCGCCGTCGCCTTGTCGGCCGGAACCGTCTCCTGGAACCGGGCCGTAGCGCCTGAAGGCCGGCCCGGGTTCGGGGCACCGAAGGCGTAGTCGGATGTGGCGTGGAGCATCACTCCAATGACCGGCGCTGCAATACCGAGTTGAGCGGCGCGTCGAACTAAGTCCCGCCGGCTCAACCGGCCGTCGATTCGGGCCTGGATCAACTCGTTGATCGTTTGCGGCTGAACTCCGTCGTCCCACATCGGGCGATTGGGACGAGACACCGGATCGATCATCCCTCGCTCCTCACGCTTCTCCGGGTGGCTACCAACCTGGCCCAGGTTTCACTCCCGGCCGGTCATCGCACCGGCCACTTTCCCCAGCTCACGTCACGGTCACGCGCGTGGTCAACCCTGGGGTGGGTAGGCTACCACCAGTAGAGCAAAGTATGAAGAGGAGAGCCGGATCAATCCCGCTGCTTCGACAGATCCAGCGGCAGAGGCACCACCGGATGGGCTGCGCAAGCCGGATCAGGCGACCAACGGTGGCCCCGAGCCCAGATCGAACCTCGCGGTGCCGAAGGAGGTCATTCTGCTCGCCCGGCCAATTCTGCCCGCGGCAACCCACTTGCGAACGGGAAGTGTTGGCCTTAGGGTTTGGCCGGATGGATCCGGGCAAAGCGGCAGTGCCGACGGCAACCCGCGCAAGTGCCGAGGAGGACAAGAGGATGGCGAGCGAGCAGCCAACGACGGTGCGAATTGAGTACTGCACCTCCTGAGGGTATCTGGGTAGAGCCGCCAGGTTGGCGGAGAACATCCTGCACGATTTCGAGGAGCGCCTGACGGGCGGTCTGACGCTGGTGCCGAGCAGTGGTGGCGTCTTCGAAGTGAGCCACGGCGACCAGGTCGTCTTCTCGAAGAAGCAGTCTGGCCGCTTCCCCGAGGAGAACGAGGTGGAAGAGGCACTGGAGGGATTGCTGGCCGGATAGACGAGCGCAGGCGACTTCCGCCGATCAGCTAGGCTGAGTTCCCGTATCACTTCAAGCGGACGGGGGTGGCACGATCGCCACCC
>JALYMD010000546.1 GCA_030773875.1 Chloroflexota bacterium
TGCCAGCGTACTTGGGGGCCGACCCGTGGACGGCCTCGAAGATCGCGATGTCGTCGCCAATGTTGGCGGAGGGGGCGAAGCCGAGGCCGCCGACCAGGGCGGAGGTGAGATCGCTGAGGATGTCGCCGTTCATGTTGGTGGTGACGATGACGTCGAACTGCTCGGGGCGCTTCACGAGTTGATGGGCGGCGTTGTCGACGATGATGTGGTGCGCCTCGATGTCGGGGTACTCCGGCGCGATGGCTTCGAAGGTCCGCTTCATCGTGCCCTCGGTCAGCTTCATGATGTTGGACTTGGTCGCGCAGTGGACGGTCTTGCGGCCTTCAGAGCGGGCGAACTCGAAGGCGAGGCGGACGATCTTCTCGCACCCCTTGCGGGAGATCAGCTTGAGGCACTGGGCCACGCCGGGGGTCTGCATGTGCTCGATGCCGGCGTAGAGATCCTCGACGTTCTCCCGCACCACCACCAGGTCGATACCGCGCCCGCTGTAGGGGGTGGGCACGCCGGGCATCTCGCGCACGGGGCGGATGTTCGCGTACGTCTCGAAGAGCTTGCGCAGCGTGACGTTGGCGCTCTTCTCACCGAAACCGACCGGCGTGGCGAGCGGCCCCTTCAGCACGACCCGGGTCTTGTGGATCGAGTCGATGGTCGCCTGCGGCACGCCGGAAGGCAGCCCCTGCTTGAAGACCTCGCCGCCAGCTTGCTGCTCATCCCAGGCCACGGGCGCGCCCGTGGCCTCAACGATCCGCCGCGCTGCGTCGACCACCTCCGGGCCTACGCCGTCGCCGGGGATCAGGGTCACTAGCCGCTTCCCGTCAGGGGTTGTCGTACCGTGGGCCGTCTCGCGTGCATCCATGCTGAACTCCTCTCCCAGAGGCGTGGCGGACCGCGGCAAGCGCCGGCGACTGGTCCGTGGGCGGCACTGGCGGCGGGGAGGCCGACCGGCGGGTCGATTCGCGAAGCAGCCCGTACTATAGCCGGAGATGGCGGGATTGCTGGGAGACGTGGGGGGCAGGATGATGCCGGTCGAGAGGGATTCGAGCGGCACCTTCTAACTCAGCCGGGAGCGGCCTGGAGGTGGGCGTACAATCCCCTCGATTCCTCGTGTGGGCTTCACCAAGGACATGTCAGGCCATGCCGGGGCTCACCCCGCCAATCCAGGACGCGAGGCTAGAGCCGGGACCCGGTGACGCGGCGCTGGCCCGCTACCGATCGGCGGTGGCCCGGACGGACGCGCTGATCGAGCGATCCAATACGCCGGAAGGGAAGACCCCGGCCGAGATTCGGGCCCGGGCGGAGATGCGGCTTCGACGCGTACGCCGGTTCCTGGCCTGGCTGGGTGACCCACAGGCTGCCTATCCGATCGTCCATGTCGGTGGCACCTCGGGCAAAGGGTCCACGTCTGTCGCCATTGCCGCCATCCTCTCGGCGGGGGGCTACAAAGTCGGCCTGCACACCTCTCCCTACCTTCAGGTTGCGACGGAGAAGCTTCAGGTCGGCGGCCGGCTGATCGATCCGCAGGTCTTCGCCGATCTCGTCGACGAGGTGCTTGAGGGCCACGATGCGTGGCGACGGGCCCACCCGGAGGAGGATCGGCTGACCTATGGCGAGATCTGGGTGGCGTTGCTGGCGACCTACTTCCGACGGGAGCAGGTAGACCTGGCCGTCATCGAAGTCGGCGCTGGGGGTCGCTTCGACCTGACCAACGTGGTTCAGCCCGTGGCGGCCGTGGTGACCTCTGTCGGCCTCGACCATACCGTGACGCTCGGGGAGACGATCCCGGAGATTGCCTGGCATAAGGCGGGAATCATCAAGGCGGGCGCGTCTGCGGTGACAGCCGTAACTGACCCCGTCGCCTTGGCCGTCATCGTCGACGAGGCGGCGCGGGTCGGCACGCCACTGGTGCGTGTGGTTGAGGGTGAATCGTTCGAGGTGGTCGAGGCGAGTCCCGGAGGAACGACCTGGCGCGAGTTACGGGCGGTCTCATCTGGCGCGCGGGTCGCGGATTCTCCGCTGCCGGCACCACCGGGCCGGTTCCAGGCAACGAACGCGGCGATCGCCGTAGCAACGGTGCGGGAACTTGCGTCGCGGGGGTTTCCGGTCACGGAGGACGCAATCCGAATGGGGCTTGCTTCGGCACGACTGCCCGGCCGCTTCGAGCGGGTGCCGGATGGTGTGCCGGTTGTGCTGGACGGGGCACACAACCCTGACAAGGTGGCGGCGCTAGCGGAGAACTTGCCGGGCCTGGTGGCAGCAGGGTTGGCCCGTCGCTTGGTGGTCGTGTTGGGTGCCCTAGAGGCGAAGCGGCACGAGGAGATGGTTCGGGCCCTGGGTGACCAGGCCGCAGAGATTGTTACGACATCCGCGAGCGTCCTCGCGAAACGGGGCGCGACCGCCGCGGCGCTTGCTCAAACCGCCCGCTCTGTTGGTTTCAGGGGGCGTCTGACGGTGGAGCCGGAGCCGACGGCCGCCTTGGCGCACGCACTGGAGCGGGCCCGGCTCGACAGTGGGGCGGTACTGGTGACGGGGTCACTCTACTTGGTCGGTACCTTACGGGCGCGTTGGTACCCAGACGAGGCCGTGGTGCTGGAGCGAACGCCGTGGCCAGGCCAAGGGAGCGTACCGCAATCCGGCTAGCAGGATGACGCGGTAGTCACGGATAGGGTCAAGGCGTACGCGGCGCCGCTGTCGCAGCCAGGACTTCCGAGCGCCCTCAATCGCACGGTCAGGTTCGGGCATCCCCAAGTGGATGTCTGCATCGCAGGGCCGGAAGATCGACACCGGCCAGCGGTGCTTGCTGGAGCAGTGGAACTTCCTGACGAGGAGGGCGTGGCGGTCCGCTGACTAACTGGACTGCACGCCCCGGCTGTAAGCCACAGCACCGACGACCGTCAGCACCAGCCCGACGACCATCATCACGACGCCGAGCAAGCTTTGGCCGCTGTTTGGATCGAGGTAGGACTGCGCGATGCCGAAGACCACTAGCCCCACCGACGCCATCACCGAACCCACGGCGACCAGGATCCGCCCAACCTCGGCCATCGGTTCCCTACCCTCCTCACCGCGCGGCGGCCACGTTTCCTCGGGGTCGCAGCAGGCAGCAGCGCCTCCGCCGGCAAGCCTACCGGAACATCATCTTGCCGTCGAGAAGGTGGTTGGTGGGAATCGTGAAGGTGTAGCGGCGCTTCACGACGCACCGATGCCCGGCTGACCACCTCCCGGGTCTGGCGCCCGTCTGGGATGCCGCTGCTTGCACGGCGGCGAGTTGAGGCTCTTCGGCGCGAGCATATGTGGCTAAGAGGTGATGCACAACGGTGGTCCGAATTTTGCGCTAAACGGTCACCGCAGGCCGAGCACACGCGTCAGCAGGCCTTTTGGCCTCGTAATCAGGCGCACGGCGGGCTTGGTAACGGAGCCCGCTGCCTTCTTGAGATGTCCGGCGATGAGGTCTGCTGGGACGCCGGACGCCCCTCGCGGCGCGAAAAGCCGCATGCTCGTGGAGCGACAAGCTCGTTGAATCGATCCGCGGTCGTAGTCGGCCGCTGGATCGTGATGGCGTGTGTTGGAGCATGGCGCGGGTCATGACCGGTCGCCGCGGATACCGATTTGGCCAGGGTGCGGGGCACCAGGAGAGAGGAAAGGATACCGGCACATGTTTGATTACTTGGTGGTGGGCGCGGGGTACGCTGGGAGCGTCCTGGCGGAGCGATTGGCGAGTCAGGACGATCGCAAGGTGCTGGTGGTCGACAAGCGGTCCCACATCGCCGGTAACGCCTACGACCACTACGACGACGCCGGGATCCTGGTTCACAAGTACGGCCCGCACATCTTCCACTGCAACGCGCCCGAGATTCACGCCTACCTCTCCCAGTTCACTGCGTGGCGGCCCTATCAGCATCGGGTGCTCGCCAGCGTCGATGGGCAACTCGTTCCGATTCCCATCAATCTCGACACGGTGAACAAGCTCTACGGGATGAACTTGACCGCGTTCCAGATGGAAGAGTTTCTCGCCTCCGTCGCGGAGCCGCGGGAGCGGATCCTAACCAGCGAAGACGTGGTGGTCAGCAAGGTCGGCAAGGATCTCTACAAGAAGTTCTTCCGTGGCTACACCCGCAAGCAGTGGGGGCTGGACCCGAGCGAATTGGACGCGGCGGTGACGGCGCGGATCCCGACCCGGACCAACCGGGACGACCGATACTTCACCGACACGTACCAGACCATGCCGCTGCACGGCTACACCCGGATGTTCGAGAAGATGCTTGCCCATCCGAATATCAAGGTGATGCTGAACACGGATTACCGGGAGATCGAGCCGTTCATCCCCTACCGGGAGATGATCTACACGGGCCCGGTCGATGCGTTCTTTGACTATCGTTACGGCAAGCTTCCCTATCGCTCGCTGGAGTTCAAGTTCGAGACGCACGACACGCCGGTGTACCAGCAGACCGGGACGATCAACTACCCGAACGACGAGGCCTACACCCGGATCACCGAGTTCAAGTACCTCACGGGGCAGGAGCACCCGAAGACGAGCATCGTCTACGAGTACCCGCGGGCCGAGGGGGATCCCTATTACCCGGTGCCGCGGCCGGAAAACAACGAGCGGTACAAGCAGTACCAGGCGCTTGCCGAGCAGACGCCCAACGTCCACTTCGTGGGTCGGCTCGCGACCTACAAGTACTACAACATGGACCAGGTCGTGGCGCAGGCGCTGACCCTCTACAACCGGCTCAGCAGCGCCCGGCGGATCCTCGCATCCGTCTCCAGCACGTCGTCGAATGGCGCATCGCGAAACACGGCGGGCTAAGCAAGGGAACGAGGTGACCGACCGATGACCGATGCGGAGATCGATGGGCTGTCGGTCGTGAGACCGAGCAATGCCGAGCGCAGGACTGGTTCCCTACCAAATCCCAGCGTGGCGGACGGCACATCGATGCTCGACGCTCATCCCGAGACGGGCGGCGAAGGGGCTTCCTGCGGCGGCGTGACGGAGGAGAATGGTCCCGTCCTCAGTGGCGGAACGTCCATCCCGGTGAAGGAAGAAGGCCTGCCGGACAATGACAGGGGGAGTGGTTCCGCTTAGAGCCCCTTACGGAC
>JALYMD010000547.1 GCA_030773875.1 Chloroflexota bacterium
TCCGATTCACCGTCCTGCCTGAGAATGAGATCCGACAGGTCATTACCCAGGACATCACCACCCAGGCCGGTCAGTTCGACGTTGTCACGATTGGCCCCTTCGAGGTGCCGCTCTGGGCTGAAGAAGGCTGGCTGGAGGAGGTCGGCGAGGAAGCCGCCGCCGACCCAAACTACAACCTTGACGACATCTTTGAGGCCCACAAGCAGGGCCTTTCGACCGACGAAGGCCTGTTCGCGCTGCCGTTCTACGGCGAAAGCTCGATGGTCTTCTATCGGGAGGATCTCTTCGAGCAGGCCGGGATCGAGATGCCCGAGGAACCGACCTGGGAGCAGATCGGCGAATTCGCGAAGCAGCTTGACAGCGAAGAAGTCTCGGGTATCTGCCTCCGTGGCTTGCCGGGATGGGGTGAGCAACTCGCGCCGTTGACCACCGTGATCAACGCCTTCGGCGGACGCTGGTTCGATGAGGACTGGAACGCCCAACTCGACAGCGAGCAAAGCGCTGCCGCGATCCGCTTCTACATCGACACCCTTCGCGAGTACGGCCCCGCCGGCGCTGAGGGCAACGGCTTTACCGAGTGCGAGACCCTCTTCAATGAGGGCAAGGTCGCGATGTGGTACGACGCCACGTCGGCCGCCGAGCTCGTCACCGATCCGGAGTTGAACCCGAACGCCGATGACGTCGGCTTCGCCTTCGCGCCTACCCAGGCCAGCCCGGAGAACCACGGCAACTGGCTCTGGAACTGGAGCTTCGCAATGGCGGCCAACTCCGACCAGAAGGAGGCCGCTCTCGCCTTCATGAAGTGGGCTACCTCTCCGACCTACTTCCAGGCCATCGTTGAGGCCGAGGGCTACGGTCGTGCCCCGACCGGCGCTCGCGCCTCCACCTACCAGGATCCAGGCTACCGGGAATACGCGGGGGGCTTTGCCGACATCGTGCTTCAGTCGCTGGAGAACGCAAACCCGAACGAGCCGACGATTGATCCAGTCCCCTACCAGGGTGGTCAATTCGTTCGGATCCCCGAGTTCCAGCAACTTGGCAACGATGTCAGCCAGCAGTTCGCTGCCGCTATCGTCGGCCAGCAGAGCGTCGACGACGCGATCCAGGCCGCGAACGACATGGCCAATCAGGTCGCGCAGGACAACGGGTATCAGACGTAGGTGAGTCTCTCGTGGCGGAACCCAGCGTGTGGGTCTGCCGACGAGCGTAGTAAGATCTGGGGGCGGGGACACCTTCCCCGCCCCCAGGTCGTTGCCGCGCCATTCCGCCACTCGCGTCTAAGTCAACGGTCCATCATCCGCGTTTCGTGACCTAGGAGGCACCATGGCGGTTGCCGATCGCTCGCTTTCGCCGGCGTATGGTCGCGCCGCGCGGCCGTCGCTGTTCCACCGACTGTGGCATCAGCCCGTCGGGCGCTTGCTCATCCTACCGGCGCTGATCTACGCCATCATCGTCACCCAGGCTCCGTTTCTCCTGACCATCTACTACAGCTTCCAGCGCTGGAATCTGCAGCGCCCCTCCACCCGTGGCTTCGCCGGACTGGACAACTACAAGTTCCTGCTTACCCGAGATCATGCCTTCCGCGACGCTCTCCTCAATACCGCCATCTTCACGATCTCGGCAGTGCTGCTCTCTCTCCTGGTCGGGCTGTTTTACGCTGAATTAGTCAATCACCGGTTCCCCGGCCGCGGGGTGGTGCGAACACTGCTCATCACCCCCTTCCTGGTCATGCCCGCGGCGGCGGCGCTGACCTGGAAGAACATGTTGCTCAACCCGACCTACGGGGTCGTTGACTGGCTGACGCGCACGACGTTGCCTGGCAACCCCTCGCCGAACTGGCTTGGCGTCTATCCCAAGGAGTCGATCATCCTGGTGCTGGTCTGGCGCTGGGCCCCCTTCATGATGCTGATCCTCCTGGCCGGGATGCAATCGATCTCTGAAGAGGTGCGTGAGGCCGCCCGCGTGGACGGTGCCACCGCGTGGCAGGAATTTCGGAGCATCACCTTGCCCCACCTCTCGCGTTTCATGCAGCTTGGGGGGCTGCTCGGGACCGTCTATATCGTGCAGGACTTCGATCCGATCTACCTCATGACGAAGGGTGGTCCCGGCACCGCCACGACGAACCTCTCCTATTTGACGTACCGGAAGGCGGTCGAGGCGAGCAACGTCGGCCAGGGGGCCGCTCTCGGAGTCATCGTTGTCATTCTCTCGATCATCGTGATCACGCTCCTGATTCGCTGGCTCGATCGGATGATGAGGGGGACGTGATGCAGACAACCTTGCCGCGCACCAGCTCCGCGCCTTCCACGGTTGCTCGTTGCTGGGCACTCCCCAGGCGCCGGCGCGGCGTCCAGAAGGATCAAGCCTCCCCCGCTTGGGCAGTGCTTGCCTGGGTGGTTGCGTTGGTGACCTTCTTTCCGGTGCTCCATATGGTCCTAACCGGCTTCAAGCACGAGTCGGACGCCGTCGACCTTCCGCCTCGCCTGCTGCCGGTACCGGGCATCGAGGAGTCCGCCGCGCCGGCTGAGGGTGTCAGCGCGGAGCCTGCGGCGGATGCCGCCGACCGGCCCGCCGAAGCGACGGGCGGGGTCGACCTGCGGTTCGACCCCACTCTAGAGCAGTACGAAACGATACTCGGGCGGGAATTCATGCCCTTCTTCCGCAACTCGGCGTTCGCGTCCCTGGGCTCAACCGCGCTGGTGATGCTCCTCGCGATTCCGGCCGCCTACGGACTGGCACTGAGGCCAACCAAGAAGTGGAAGGATGTCCTCTTCTTCTTTATTTCGACCCGATTCCTTCCGGCATCCGGAGTCATCGTGCCGCTCTATATCCTCTTCAGCGCTAACGGCGACCCCAAGTTGGGGGGATTCGGCCTCGATTTGCTCGGCACCATGCGCGGGCTCATCATCCTTTACACGGCGATGAACCTGCCGATCGCGATCTGGATGTTGCGGTCCTTCTTTGAGGAAGTGCCCCGCGACGTGCTCGACGCGGCCAGAGTTGACGGCGCTGGGGTGATGCGGGAGATGACCCAGATCTTGCTGCCCATGGTCGCTCCCGGCATCGCGGCGACAGTGTTTATCTCCATCATCTTCGCCTGGAACGAGTTCTTCCTTGCGGTCAGCCTGGCTGCCGTGGGCACCTCGACCGTTCCCATCTTCATGGTTAAATTCGTCACGGCCGAGGGGCTTTTCTGGGCCAAGCTGGCCGCTTCCAGCACCATGGCGGTCCTGCCGATCGTGCTGCTGGGCTGGATCGCTCAGAAGCAGCTCGTGCGCGGCCTCTCCATGGGGGCGGTGAAGTAGACGGAGTCGAGAGGGTCGGGGAGTCGAGGAGTCGGGAAGGCGAGCAGGAGCACGTGTCGAGGGAGTCGCGACCGGCGGCTGACGGCCGGGGGAGAGCTCGGGCGTCCGGCGAGTGAGGCGATGAGTCCGGCCTCTCGACGACTTCTCGACCTCCCGAATCCCCGACTGGCAGCCGAAGGGAGCATTCCATGCGCGCGGTGATCATCGAGCGGCCCGGCGAGATGCGGGTAGACGACGTGCCGGCGCCCGAAGCAGGGCCGGGCGAGGTGGTGGTCAAGGTCGGTGCCTGCGGCATCTGCGGCACCGACATCCACATCCTGGACGGGGAGTTCCCGCCCACCACCTACCCGATCATCCCGGGCCACGAGTTCGGCGGCGAGATCATTGCGGCCGGGGAGGGCGTCACCCAGTTCAAGCCGGGAGACCGGGTTGCGGTGAACCCGAGCCTCCAATGCGGCTACTGCTACTTCTGCCAGCGGGGGCAGGGCAACCTCTGCGAGAACTGGAACGCGATCGGGGTGGGGCGCGAACCCGGCGGCTTCGCCGAGTGCGTGGCGGTGCCGCAGAGCAGCGTCTACGCGATCCCGGAGGCCATGACCTTTGCCGAAGCGGCGTTGATCGAGCCGATCTCCTGTGTCGTCCGAGGCTTCCACCGCCTCAGCCCCCAGGTTGGGGAGACCTACCTCATCTATGGTGCTGGCCCGATGGGGCTGCTCAACGCCCAGCTTGCGCGATACAACGGCGCCAGCGTGGTCGCCCTCATCGATATCAATCCGAGCCGTCTCGAGCGCGCGCGGACCGCGTTTGGCTTCGATGTGGTGGGCGGGTCCCTCGACGAGGTGCGCTCCCACGCGCCGCGTGGGTTTGACAACGTGATTGAAGCGACTGGCGTCACCAAGGTCGCCGAGCGGGCGATCGACGCCGTGATCCGGCGCGGGAAACTGCTCCTGTTTGGCGTCTGCCCGCCGGGCGAGACCGCCGCCTACGACGCCTTCAAAATCTACAACGAGGAGATCACGATTCTCGGCTCGATGGCCGTTCACAACTCCTTTGGCCCGGCGGTAGACGTGCTTGCTGCCGGAGCCGTGGACGGTGAGAAGATGGTCACCCACACCTTCGGTATCGACGACTTCGAGGAAGCCGTCGCCCTCGTTCGTAAAGGCGGCGGCCTCAAGGTGCAAATCAACCCATCGGCGTGAGAGCCCGGAAGCCTGGATGGCCTGGTGCCTAGGTATTGACGTGGTCTGGCTGTCCTGACGCATCCGCAGTCTATCGACACCTGATTCTTCCACAGCGATTCGCACGACTGGCGGCTCTCGGCTTCGGCCTAGGGCCGTCGCCTTGCCCGCTCATTTGAGGATGAACAAAGGAGGCCCTGCCTCCCCGAGCCTGGACGAGAGCTTCGCAGCCCTCGTGGGCCGCGTGTGGAGGCAAGCTGACGATGTACTGCTGTCCGGGTGGGCCCGGGTTCCTCCACCCAGACGGGGCCGCCATCAGAAGTCCGCCACTTGCTGAGGAATCGGCATCGAGCGGCAGTGGGACGGGGGAGGCAAAGCGGAGCAGGACTGTGGCAGACCGAGGCATCCATCCCCGCTGTCACGTTTGACTCATCCAGGTCCGGAAGGCTCAAGGTGGACATCGTTTCGTGCACCCTCCGAGGGTGTCCACACGGCCGTCAGTATCCGGCAGCCTGATGATTTCGATGAACCTTGGAGCCACCCTTACAGATCAGTCGCTGCGCTCCTGGATGGTCTCCACGGAGAGGCAGCGCCACAGCCGACCCGCGTTCACAGTGCGCTCATTTCCCATGGTGAGCCGTTAGTGGCAGGAGCGTGCCGCAGATGAGGCGTGGTCTCCTGAACCCCGCGGCGCGCTCCCGGTGCCGGCTAGGCACATCTCACATGGTGGCGAGCGAGGACTGCTAGAGTGGTGACCCCCGCACCGTGTGACGGAAGGAGCAGGGTCATGGGGTTCGAGGTACACGTCCCTGACGACGAAGCGCGAGCCATCCCGGTCGCGACCTGCGACCGAATAGACTGCTGGCGCCCCATCAATGACGAGGCGGTCGTCCTCTTCGCCGCCGATCCCGATGGCGTCGGCACGCTCTGGTTTAAGCTCTTTCTCGCTTGTTCACCCGAATGTGCTGAGGCCATCGGGTGTCACGAGGGGGAGGCCCAGGCCGGGAAGCAGGTTGCCTGGTCGACCCTCAGTGTGGCGCACTATTGGCTTACCATCGGGACGCAGATTGGGCTCGTCCCGGCAGAGCGCTGGGACAAGATGAGGGAGCTCATCGGCGCTGCCGCCTGACTCCCGGACGATTCGCTCGTTCACCAGTGCTCACGCCGAGCCCCGGTTCGCCGCCCTAATGCCTCATCACCCTGCCAGAGCGGCGAAATGTCGCCGCCGGCAGGGTAAAACGGAGCTCCTGGCCGTTGACCTCCTGACGATGCGCGTGCCGGCACTCTGCCAGGGCGGCAGGCGGCGGGACGTGCTCGTGTTCGATCCAGGTGTTGGTGGCCGAACGTCGCCTCGGCATCGGGCAGCGTTTCCGTCTTCCACCTAAGGACTCTTGCCTGCCGGTCGGCGACAACGGCGCGCCGCACACTCACTTGGTCGATGGGGCCAAGGGTGAACTGCTACTCGTAGACGATGGCAGTGCCGCTGGCGCTGACCATCAGCATGCCGCCGCCCTTGCCGAGGGTCTCGTAGTCGAGGTCGACGCCGATCACGGCGTTGGCCCCGAGCGCCCGTGCCTGCTCCGTCATCTCCTCGGTGGCGGTCTCCTTGGCCCGCCGCAGCTCCTGCTCGTAGGCCGCGGAGCGACCGCCAACGATATCCCGCACTCCGGCGAAGACATCCTTGAACAGATTGGCGCCGAGAATGGCCTCGCCACTGACGAGGCCGATGTAGCGGACGACCCAGTGGCCGTCCAAGTGGGACGTCGTCGCGATCAGCATTGTGGAGTCCTTTCTCTCTATCGGAGTCGAGCGCCCGGTGCGCCCTTCGTCAGCGTCCGAACGGCCGCCCATTCATGCTCCCAGACGTCAAATCGCAGCTGGGCGCGCTCTGCCCGATTCGACCGCTAGGTGCCCAGTGTCAACGGGCCGGCTTGTTGCCGCTCCCACCGATAGCATAAAAGGCAGATGCGGCGGGACTGCTCTCGTTCTGTCGCGCTTCTGTCACGCCGCGACAAGGCACCATTCCACAGAGCCGAGTGACGGACGTGCTCAGTAGCTCTGCCCTATAGCCGTCGATCGTCATGGTGCGTGGAGCGTAACGCCTCCGTCACCCCGCCCAGTCGTACGCGATTCCCGGGAGCGTGGCGACAGAGAGGACGGCTTCGGCCGGTTCTACGGCTGGAACTCCAACGTGCAGGAAAAATGATGAGAACGGCTGCTCGGTGAGAAGGGCTGGCTTGTGCGCGCCAAATGCCGTCCGTGCCGGTGATCTGCCAAATATGGCTCGCGGGCACACCCGTCCGCCCATAGCGTCCCGGAAGCCCCCCGACCTTTGACCAGCTGCAGATCTGAGCACCGTTCGGACTTCGCTGCGGCGGTTCCTGAACTGCACCGTCAGCCTCATAACGACGAAACGCAGTGCTCAGGGTCTGACCGGGGATTGAGCAAGTTTTCGGAGCCATCCTCCTCACCGTCATCTCCGCCGTCCCCTCCCCATGAGGCGCCCGCCGCCCATAGGGTCAGCTTCCTCTTCACCCGGAGCCAACCGGGGGTAGAAAGGCCGATGTGTAGACGCAAATCTGCCCATCCCTTGGTCAGCTGGCCGAGACGGGGGAAACCCCCGGGTGTTTTTCCCCTGTCGCTCCGGTGGGCTGACCGGTAAGGTGGCACATTGAGGCTCACCCGGCAGAGTGAAACCGTGACAGCTTCGTGACATCGTCGCGACATTGTTAACGCTTTTCCTGGCTACGCTTCGAACCGGACGAGGAACTACCTGCTCTCTTCAGCCGATCAGGGACGTGGGACGGAGAACACCGCATGGCCGGAAGCCGCTTTGATTTCGAGGGCTTGAGCGCGATCCTGCCGGGTCGCCTCTCGCGCCGGGCCCTGCTTAGACGGGCCGCCGGGGGCGCCGCCACCGCCGTCCTCCCCGCCCAGG
>JALYMD010000548.1 GCA_030773875.1 Chloroflexota bacterium
GCGCTTCGTCAAGCCCGCCTCCCGGAGGGGGCTACGAACACCCAGGTCCCGAGCGGCGCGCATCCCTGGCCGGAAGTCATCCGCATCATCGGCATTCGCCCCATCAACCACGACCCGAAGGCCGCGCACACGGGCAACCTCGGTGAGCCGGCCATACAGTTCCGTCTTGCAGAAGAAACAGCGCTGGTGGCTGTTGTTCGCGTACCGGGGATCGGTCAACTCCATCGTGGAGACGATGAGGTGCTCCACTCCCATCTCCTCGGCGATAGCCGTCGCCTCGGCCATCTCGTCGGCCGCGTATGTCTGTGAGAGCCCTGTGGCAGCGACTGCCCGCTCCCCAAGGACATCATGAGCAACGCGGAGAACCAGCGTGCTGTCAACGCCGCCGGAGAAGGAGACGAGGACAGACGCCATGTCGCCCAGGATCGATTGGAGGCGACGATATTTCTCCTCAGCGACTGCTTCCACGGTTCCCTCAGTTTCATGGCCTCGTCGCCGCCAGCGGTGGTTCGACAGCGGAGCAGGATGCTACCAACGATCCCGTGCCGCCCGCAACCGTTGTCGGCCGTCCATGCCGCTCCCTACTGGACTCCACCGCCTGCCGTGCGGCGGTGGAGTCCAGCCCGGTCACTTTGGCTGGGTACGAAAAATGCTACGATCTATTTGACATGGTTTCGGGGCTCTGGCTATAGTCCCGCATCGACTGTGTCGATTACCTGAGCACTTCGGCGTCTTAGATCCCTCCGTCGTCGTTTCCATCCACCGATCTGCCTTGCAGTGCAAGCATGTTGAGCTTGGGTGCAGGGACGGTTTGGAGACGCGGATCGCCCGGGCTGAGAGGTGAGACGCGCTAGCTGACAAGCTAGATGGGCAAACGGCTTACGGGCGGCGACGAAGGCGCTCGAAAGCTCAGCTGGCCACGGTGGCCGGGTGAGTGCTCGGGTCGGTAGCAGCGGAGGAGTTGGCCTGATGTTTCGTCGGAGTCGGCAGTTCGAGGAATTGATCGGGGAGGTCCGTGCGGGCCGGGTCGATCGGCGCGAGTTTTTGAAGCGAGGGGCGGCCATCGGTCTCTCGGCGTCAACGATCGGACTTGCTCTCCGGACAGAGGCAGCCCTAGCCCAGGAGGGATCCCCTGCCGCCGGTGGGGCGGGCGAGACTATCACGTCCATCACCACTGAAGAGTACCTGAAGAACGTTCGGGAAGCATTCCCGTTCGAGGAACCCCAGAACCAGGGCGGCCAAGTCATCCTCGGCGACTCGACAGATATCAGCACCGTCAACGCCATGCTGGCGGGAGATTCACCAACCTTTGACGTAATCCTGGGCACGGTCTACGAAACGCTCTACGGCAGCAGCGTCATCAATGGTCAGCCGGTTCCGTCAGGCCTTGCCAATTTTTGGGAAATCGCCCCTGACGGGGTGACATACACCTTCCATCTCCACGAAGACGCTGTTTGGCACGACGGCGAACCTGTCACGGCGGAGGATGTCGTCTTCAGTTTCGACGCTGCTCTGAATCCGGAGACGGGAACGACGTATCTGACGTCCAACGAGGCCGCCATCGCATCCTACAAGGCGATCGACGAGCACACCTTCCAGCTCGTGGCGAAGGATCGATTGGTCACGTTCCTCTATGATGTCTTCGTACCCATCATGCCGAAGCATATCTGGGAGAACGTGCCACCAGCGGAGTGGCCGACCGATCCTGGCAGCACCGGTGCGGATCCAAGCCGGGTCATCGGGAGCGGCCCTTTCAAGTTCGTGGAGTGGGTTCAGGGTGATCACGTCACGTTGACCCGCTTCGAGGAGTACTACACGGACGTTCCGAACATCCAAGAGTTCATCTTCCGGGTCCTCCCTGATGATGCCGCCGCGGTTCAGGCGTTGCGCACCGGCGAGGTCGATATTGTGGACGGCGTCCCGCCGGCCCAGTTCGAAGAATTGGAGGCGGCCGAGGGCATTGAGGCGGAGGCATACGACACCTTCAGCTTCACCTGGTACGCCTACAATCTCGATCCCGAGAAGACGCCGCTGTTCCAAGACAAGGAGGTGCGCCAGGCACTCTTCTATGCGCTTGACCGGGAGGCCATCGTCGAGAACATCTTGCTCGGCTTTGGAGAGGTGGCACAGGGAACACAGCCGATTCTCTCCATCGCTTACGCTCCCGATAAGCTCGCGACGAGGTACGACTACGATCCCGAGCGGGCAAAGGAGTTGCTGGAGCAAGCGGGCTGGACCGACACCGACGGTGACGGCATTCGAGACAAGAACGGCCAGCCACTCCGGTTCGAAGCCATGACCTCTGAGGGCGCTGCGACCAACGAGCAGATGATTGCCTACATGCAGGAAGCGTGGCGCGAGATTGGCGTCGACATGCAGCCAGTCTTTGTCCCGTTCCCGACCCTGCTCGATGCGATCAACGAGACCCACGACTTCGACATGGTTCTGCTTGGATTCGGCTGGGATCCATCCGGGAACCAGGAAGCCATGTTCGCCTGTGCCTCCTACGAGGGTTCATTCAACGTCATGAAGTACTGCAATGAGCAGTACGATGAGCTGAACGAACAGCAGAAGCGCGAGTTCGACCAGGCAGCTCGGATTAACCTGCTCATTGAGCAGTCAAACATCATCAACGACGAGTTGCCGGTTGGGATCGTGGCATTCCGCCAGGATCGCACCGCCTACTCCGCAGCGTTGCACAACTTCTTCCCAACGGGCCTCGGTCTGCTCTGGAGCCTGCAGTACATCTGGGTGGAGCAGTCGTAGCCCTGTATAACCACCGACGGTGTGAGGGGGGCGCTCGCGCCCCCCTCACGCTCACCTCCGGCAACCGGCACATCGAGGTCGCGACAACCGTCTCCCCGCCTTCGACCACTTCGGTAGCGAGAGGCCAGTCGTTATGGCACGGTTCGTCATTACTCGGCTCCTCCAGATGATCCCCCTGCTCATCGGAATCACCTTCCTCACGTTCGCGATCGTCAACTTAGTTCCCGGCAGTCCCGTATCCCGGTACGAATTCAATCCCCGGGCCCGGCCCGAGGATATCGAGCGTATCAAGCGGAACCTGGGTCTGGACCAGCCGTGGCCCGTGCGCTATGTACAGTGGCTGGGCAACGTCGTGCGCGGCGATCTCGGCATCTCGTTAGTCAACTACACTCCGGTACGTGCGCGAATTCTTAACGTGCTGCCCAACACGCTCCTTCTCACAACGACATCTCTCGTCTTCGCCCTCCTCCTTTCGATTCCGGTGGGCATATATGCGGCAGTCAAACGGAACTCCTGGTTCGACAACGTGTCGACGGTTGGCTCCATAGCCACCTTCGCCATGCCCTCGTTTTGGCTTGGTCTCCTGTTGATTTTGCTCTTCGCCGTCAAGTTCTATGAGTGGGGATTGCCGTCCCTGCCCGTTGGCGGAACCCGCACCCTCCGTGGTGAGACAGGGTTCATGGATCGCCTCCAGCACCTCATTCTGCCCGCCTTAGCGCTTGGATTGGTACAGCTTGCCGCCTGGATGCGGTACATCCGCTCCTCGATGCTGGAGGTGATCCGACAGGACTTCGTTCGTACGGCCCAGGCGAAGGGACTGCGGGATCGCGTCGTGCTGTACAGCCATGCCTTCCGCAACGCATTGCTGCCGCTCATCACCTTGGTTGGCCTCTCCATCCCCGAGTTGTTCGGAGGTGCCGTCATCATCGAGCAGGTCTTCGCGTGGAACGGAGTGGGCCGTCTCATCAACGATGCTGCACAAAGCAGCGACTACACGTTGATCATGGGTGCCGTTCTGATGCTGGCGGTACTCACCCTGTTGGCCAACCTCTTGGCGGATGTCCTCTACGCCATTCTCGACCCGCGAATTAGGTACGATTGAGCTAACAGGGGCTGGGCGCGTCTGGTTCCTCGTTCAGGGTCCTCACACTGCTGCTTCACAAGGAGTCGTCGAGGAGCAAAATCAGCATGGCACAGCAAACTCGGCGCCTCACGGCAGAGGCTGCCCCCGACAGAGTGGAGAGAGTAGATCCCAGCGCTCTGAACCGGAACGAGCTGCGCTCGACCCCAGGACTGTATCGGCGCGCTTGGCGCCGCTATCGCCGCAACAAGATCGCGATGGTTGCTCTCTTCGTGTTCGTTCTCATCGTCTTGTTCGTACTCTCGGCGGACATGTTGTCGAGATACGTGACGCACGTGACCTACTGGAAGGGCAACTTGCGGGGCCAGTTCCTCGCCCCGTTCAGCGAGGGACACTTCCTCGGCACTGACTCCAACGGGCGGGATGTCCTCACGCGCCTGGCCTACGGAGGCCGGGTCTCCCTGCTGGTTGCCGGTCTCGCGGTCCTCACCACGCTCACGATCGGCAGCGCGGTCGGAGCCATCGCCGGCTACTTCGGCGGCTTCTTGGACTCGTTCCTCATGCGATTAGTCGACGTTCTGCTTGCAATCCCCGGTCTGCCGCTCCTCATTCTCATCTTTGCGTTGTACCGCCCGAACGCAGTTGGGTTAGCCATCGTCCTAGGTTTGTTAAGTTGGGCTGGAGTCGCCCGCTTGATCCGCGGGGAAGTCCTATCCATCCGTGGGCGCGACTACGTTGACGCCGCTCGCGTGATCGGCGCATCCAACGGACGGATCATCTGGCGCCACATCTTCCCAAACATCGTACCCATCATCGTGGTATGGATTTCCCTGGCGATCCCCAGCGTCATCCTCGCCGAGGCCGCGCTAAGCTACCTCGGCTTCGGGGTCCAGGTGCCGACGCCGTCCTGGGGCAACATGCTTCAGGGCGCGAAGGACTACTACACCCGCTCCTGGACCAACGTCTTCATCCCGGGCTTCATGATTTACATCACGGTCCTTGCTATCAACCTCGTTGGGAATGGTCTACGAGACGCCCTTGATCCGCGCCTGAACGACTAGCGCTCACAGCGTTCGCTCTGGTTCCCCTGAGGGGGTGCTCCCTCAGGGGGGGCGT
>JALYMD010000549.1 GCA_030773875.1 Chloroflexota bacterium
CTCCAGCGGCGACCTACACACCGACAGTTCCCGGTGTGACGGAGATGCGGCCCGGCACCTACGTCTTCAACGACAATACCGCCTTCCGCTACGGCCGCCTCGGGCCGAGCGACTGCGCGCTGCGGATTTTGGCGACCGTCGTCAGCCGCCCGGCACCGGACCGCGCCGTCATCGACGCCGGCAGCAAGACCCTGGCGATGGACAAGAGCCTCGCCCACCCCGGCCACGGCTACATCGTTGGTCACCCCCAGGCGGAGATCGCCCGCCTCAGCGAGGAGCACGGCGTCGTCCTGCTGCCGGAGGGCGAGGATCGAGCCGCCTTCCGGGTCGGGGAGCGGGTGGAGATCATCCCCAATCACGTCTGCCCCACCGTCAACCTCCAGGACCAGCTCTTCCTCGTCCGCGACGGCCGCCTCGCCGATGTCTGGGACGTCGCGGCCCGCGGCAAGGTGCGATAGACGACGACTGGACGATGCCCCCGGAGCGACCCACCCCCGCGTCCGCCGGCCCCGTCGCTCGCTCGACGGCCGCCCCGTTTGAGCCCGTTGCGCTGCTGTCGGACGTGGAGCGGATTGCCAAGGACCCCCTTTGGCCCGGGTTCGACCCGCGCTGCATCCCGCTCGCTCTGTACGACGGGACCTCGACCTTGCTCTTCGCCCACCCGGTGTTGCCGGACGGCTTTGCGGCGTGGGATGGCTATCCCGGCACGGCCGTCTTTCCTGGACGTCACCCGAAGGTGGTAGCCAACAGCACGGCCGAGATCGGTGGCGTGCTGACGGCAACCGTCGATCTCACGGGCTTGATGGCGCGGACCCCAACAGAGGCGGCAGCGCTCGTTGTTCACGAGGCGTTCCACGTCTTTCAGCGAGAGCGCCATCCGGAATGGGGCGCCAACGAGGCCGACCTTTTTCTCTACCCCGTCGAGGATGCCAGCCTGCTCGCGCTGCGCTTCTTGGAGGACGGAGCACTGCGCCGCGCCCTGGAGGCCCAAGACGACGCCGAGGCGGCGCGCTGGGCGGCAGCTGTCCTGGATCTCCGGCAGGAGCGGTTCGCCCTCCTGCCCGGGGAAGCGGTGACGTATGAGCGGGCGTCGGAACTGCACGAAGGGCTGGCTCGCTACGTCGAGTGGCGGGTAGCGCCGGGGAGCCCGGCCAATCTCTTGTCAGAGGACGGCTTTGAGCCGGATGCGGTTCGCCCCCGCTCGTATGCCACGGGTGCTTCGTTGGCGTTGCTGCTGGATCGCTTGGCGCCCGGCTGGCAGGAGGGGGTCGAGAGCGGAGCGGCGCAGGCGCTGGACGGCCTGCTTCGAGCGCTGCTGGCTGGTCAGCGCTCAGGACGTCGCGATGTACCGGTGCCGGAGCGGGAGGCCGCCCAGACGCGAGCTGTGGCAGACATCGCGACGCTGCGCCAGCGGCGGGCAGCGAGGCGCGACGCCTTCCTTGCGCTCCCAGGGTGGCGCCTGATCGTCGAGGTCGACGCCGGAGAGCCGCTCTGGCCCCGCGGCTTCGACCCGATGAACGTCGAGCGCCTTGGTCCCGTCGAGGTGTTGCACGGCCGCTACCTTGCCCTCGGGAACGGAACCGGGGAGTTGGAGGTGCTAGATCGCTCCTGTCTGACGGTGGCGGCGGGATCTCATCCCCTGTTCACGGGCGTTCGGCAGGTGACGATCGCTGGTCTGGACTCCCCGCCCAGCATGACGGAGAGTGACGGCACGGTCCGCTGGCATCTCACAGGGTGCGAGGTGAATTCCACGGAGCACGTCTCGATCGACGCGCCCGCGCCACCGTCATCCGCGTCGACGCCAACCCCTGAGTCCGCCTGAGCAACGGCGACAGTCCGACATGGCCAACCAGGTGACGTTCTCGCGCCACTGTAGTCTGCCGTCACTCTGGACCGGCCATCGAAGGCCCATCCGGCACGACCCTTGCGCCCACAACCGGGACGGTATGCCCTTCGGGGCTGGCTCGAATCTGGGCCGAGTGTCCAGTGACCGAGAGCGAGCCCCAAGGTCTCGGCGTGCCTCGGTCACACTTCTGCAGGCTCAGAACACGGGGATGCAGGTTCGTGCGCAGTGCAGCAGGATCCGAATCATCCGCATTGACGGACCGGATTGCGGGGACAGCGGATTGAGGCGGGTACGGTCTCTCGCCAGCTCGATGGTCGCCCGCCCTTGGCGGCGTGGTCGCGCTCTTCTCCGACCAAGTCTTGGGGGCCCCAGCCCCACGGATGATTGAGGCGGCTGGAGCATTCCCCGGTGAGTACCGTTCAGCCGGGGCGGGCAGGATGGCCGGTGCTGCCGCGGGCGTGGGATGCCTTCCCGCGCCGGGTGCTGGTCGCCGTTGCCGCGTTTGCGCTCGCGTTCACCGTCGACCTCCTGACCGGCCGCCGCTGGAGTTCGGTCTGGGGC
>JALYMD010000550.1 GCA_030773875.1 Chloroflexota bacterium
CTCGCCACCAGCGGAGTGGCCTGGAAGGGTTTGGCCGACGACCGGAAGAACATCCGCGTTTCGGAGTCTCCAGCCCAGGCCACCACGTCCGCGTTCCCGTCAACCACCACCGCGTGCCCGAGATGGCGGCTTTCGACCAAATCGCCGCGGGTAATCTCGGCCATCAACGTCGCCATCGGGAAACTCCAGATCTACCGGGCTGAAATCCTGAGCGGGCCAGCACGGTGGCCCTTTTAAGGAGGAAGAAATCGTCACCCATCGGGATGTCCGGTCATGATCGGGCGACGAGTGTTGAGATTGAAGCGACGGCCGGGCCCAAGGACGAACAGATGGGAATCGACCACCGTCAAGACCTCGCCAACTTCCCGCTCGTAGTAGTCGGAGGTCGCATTCCGCCCGTTCACGATGGTGACCATGCCACTTCCCAGCACCTCCAGGATGCCCTCACGGTCGATCACCACGGCCGTGTCCTCGTCCAAGCCAATGCTGAGGAGACCCGGGTTGGCGGCATAGACGGAGAGCAACCGGCCCATCCGTCCACGCTGGCTGAAATGCTGGTCGACAATAATGTCCTGGAGCAGCCCAAACCCGGCGACCAACTCGACCATGCCCTTCCGGGCCGCGGCGCTGCCGCTGTTGCCGGCGAGGCCGGTGCCACCTGAATCAGATGACTTGCCACGATCGAGGCGCCTGCGCTCGTTCCCGCGACGACAACCCCGTCGGCATTCCTCAGGCGGATGCACTCCATGGCGAGCGTGCCGGCCATGAGCGCGACAAGGCGGGATTGGGCGCCACCGGTGATGAAGATCCCGGTCGCTCTTTGCAGAAGTTGGATGCAGGCGTCGCTATTCGCGTCCTGGCGCTCCCGGACATCCAGGACCTCGACCGACTTTGCACCTAGCTCGCTGAACACGTCGATGTAGGGTTGACTCATCTCCTCGGGTGTTTCGGACGCTGTCGGCACCACGACGATACGAGCCTGCTTGCCGCCGGCGAGATCAAGAAAGCGCTGCAGGACCTCTTTGCCCCCATCGCCATCCTTTTCTTCGCCACCGCCGATGGGCATCACCGGTCCCTGGTTCACCCGCCTTGATGGCGTCGAGGCCACGGGAGCGGACAACTCATGATTCTTGTCCGGAGACATATGTTGGCTCCTCCTTACCAGGTTGAAATTGAGATATATCGGTCACACTGCGCTTCTGAACACGGAGCGACGCTCGTCCCTCTTGGCGTTGCTTGAGGAGCCGGAACCCCGCTGTTGAATGCTGCAGAAGCAAGGTATGTGCCAATCAAAAAGCGCACATGCTGGAGTGGCTCCGACGGAGGAACGCCGTCCTCAAGAACGCGGTTCCACTAGCAGAACCGAGCGTGTTGACGGCGGCGTGCATCTCAACGTCGTCTACGCCGTCACCGGTGTCATGGGGGCCGGACGTGCCCGACGTCTCTCGACCTTAAACAACCAGGTGATGTACGGCTCAGGAGCCGGTGAGGGTGCTGTGGAGAGACATCGAAGGGGTGTCATGGCGACTCCTGCCGTAGCGCCTGCCCCCGGGTGGAGGCAGCGCGGAGCGACAGGAGTTACCTTTTGCTCCGGCTGGATCTGCTTCCGGACTGCTCTGGTCCGTCTACGGGGGTCAGGTCCATTTGACCGTCGTGCGATCCTGTCGCGGTGCGAGCGATGGGTTGCACCTCGTGCACGTTTTGGCTTTGGTCGTGTGCTTTCAACTCATCCTCGCTCAAGGTCTCCCCGTTGGTTTCCTCGAATTGCCACCCGTTGAGGGCAGCGGCCCTCCGGTTGACCGGCGCCTGAAATCCAGGCTCGACCAGCCGCGAGGCCGCGATGTACGTCCACATCGCCCTCGCCCCTCGTAAGATGGTTGGGAGCCGGGCGTAGAGCAGGTGGTTCGCCAGCGGCCCATCCCACCTTTCGGCCTGCGCCCGGAGCATGGCCCGGATCTCCCCCTCCGTCTCACTCGGATCGACACCGGCTACCTGTGACCCCACACTCACCCCGTGCCCGTCCACACGCGTTGGCCGCCTACCCAACCGCCCAGATCACCAGCCGAGGACGGTCAATCGAGACGCGGCTAGTGGGACCCGGTGGAAACCGAAGCACGGAGCACCGTCCCGCCTTGCAACCGTCGCTAGAAGTTGCTGGGTGCCCACCCGATTCGGTCACCCATGCCACAAGTCGCACGATCTGACCACAGGGAACATCGATTCCAACCAAGCGAACACCGGGTGCTTCATCTGGCGGTCTTCGGGGAGCATCTCGACGAATGTCTTCACCGGATGCACAGTTCATGGACCTCTGACGTCCCTAGTTGGCATGAGGAACAGCGACTGCACGCTACTGCCAGGTCGCACACTGTGCAACTGGCTAGGAAGGCTGGGAAGTGCTGACTCCGCCATTTCCCTTGCCTTGCGGACAATGGGTGTGCTATTCTGCCAGGGCCGTACGTACACCGAGGTCGCGCCGGCGAGGGGCGCCGTCCATCCCCTAACGGAGAGGACCACGCCGATGGCCCGCATCGTCGCCTTCTTTAATCAGAAGGGCGGAACCGCCAAGACCACCAGTACCCTCAACGTCGCCGCGGCACTCGCCGAGCGCGGCCACCGGGTGCTGGCGATGGATCTCGATCCCCAGGCCAGCCTGACGATGGCGACCGGGGTGGATATCGCCCGCCTCGAAAACTCCGTCTACGACCTGCTTCTGGAGGAGGGTCTCAGCATCGCCGAGGTCGCGGTCGGGACGACCATCCCCGGCGTCAGCCTGGTCCCCTCCCACCCGGATCTGGCGGCGGCCGAGCTGGAGTTGCTGAACGTCCTGGAGCGGGAGCGACAGCTCGACTACCGTCTCCGTGCCGCCGACCTCTCCCCCTACGACTACGTCCTGATCGACTCCCCCCCGGCGCTGAACGTGATCTCCGTCAATATCCTGGTCGCAACCGGGGAACTGGTGATCCCGATCGAGCCCCACCCCCTCTCGCTGATGGTCCTGCGTCGACTCTTCGAGACGATCAGCCGGATCCGCCGCCTCAACCCGGATCTGCAGGTGCTCGGCTTCCTCCCGACCAAGGTTCACCACTCTTCGCGCCTGGCCGCCGACATGCTTACGACGCTTGGCGAAGAGTTCCCCAATCTTGCACTGCTCCCGGCCGTGCCCCTCTCGGTCAAGAGTGCTGAGTCGGCGGCGGAGCGGACCAGCATTCTCCAGTACATGCCGCGCTCCCCCGTTGCCGCTGCCTACCGCGACGTGGGCGCCTGGCTCGAGCAGCAGGGCGCCGCGAGCGACGGCAGTGGAGAGGTTCGGCCCGCCCCTGCTGCCCGCGATGTGGCTCCGCCGGCTGTGGTCGGAGGCAGTCGGCCTTCGGGGCTGAGTGGGGAGCCGCGGGTGGCGGCTGCCGCCGGGAGGGGGCCGATCCGTGTCTAGCCTGATGGCCAACCGTCCCGCCCAGTCTGAGCCTGCGGCTACCGGCAAACGGAAGCGCTTCACGGTCGACGCGCTCTTCACCGACCATCGGCCCCAGGCGGTCGGCGTCGCGGACCTACCCACCGCAAAGGAGATCCGGCTCGACCGGATCGAGCCAGACCCGGAACAGCCCCGCCGCTCCTTCGACCAGGCCAAGCTGGAGGAGCTGGCGGCCAGCATCCGTATTGAAGGGGTGCTGCAGCCGATCGCGGTCCGCTACGACGCCGCGCGTGACACCTACGTGGTGCTCCACGGTGAGCGGCGCTGGCGGGCGTCTCGCCTCGCCGGGCTGGAGGCCATCCCGGCCATCGTGCGGGAGGTGCCGGAGGACCGCCGACTCATCCAGCAGTTGATGGAGAACATCGTCCGCGACGACCTGAACGCCGTGGACCGTGCCGCCGCCCTGCGCGCACTCAAGACCCAACTCGGCGACGCGCCTTGGGAGCAGGTCGCCGAGGCGGTCGGCGTCCGCCGCAGCCGCCTCTTCCAGCTCCTTGGGACCGAGAAGCTGCCGGACGCGGCGCGGGAGGATATCCGCGCTGGACGCTTGAGCGAGAAGCAGAGCCGTGCTCTCCAGGGCTTGACCCCGGCAGGTCAGGAAGCGCTACGGGCGGCGATTGTCACCGACAACCTGCCGGCGGACGAGGCCATGCGCCTCTCCCGGGCGCTCCGTGCGGTCCCACTCCCAGACCCGGAGGATGTCGCGGCGGCCGTCGCCGCGTTGGGCGATCTGCGGGTTGCGGCACCCGGGCCGATCCCGGCCGAGCGGAACCTGAGTGGCACCGGCGCCGCGGAGGACCCGGCCGGTGCCTTGTTAGCTGCGCTCACGGCCGCGGCGAGCGGCGGCCGTGCGGAGCGGGTGGCCCTGGGCCGCGCCGCCGACGCGGCAGGTGCGGCGCCGTACGATGCCGACCGCTTGCGCTCCGAGGTCCTGGCACTCGCTCGCACCCTGGCACGGGCCCCCGAAGCCGATCTGCGACCGGGCGGTGTGGCCTACGGCACTCTGGCGGCGCTCTGCGGCGCACTCGACGCCCTGCTGGAAACAGAGGGCTGAGCACGCCTACGGTCGCCCCGCACCAGCGAGCGGATCGGTGCAGGGCGAGGCAGACGAGGCCCGGACGTAAGG
>JALYMD010000551.1 GCA_030773875.1 Chloroflexota bacterium
CGCGACCTGGTGGGATGCTCAGGACTACTACGATGCTAGCGGGGGCAACAACGTCGACAACCTGGACGCCGACTACGACGGGACCGCCTGCGAGGACCTCTACTGGCGGGATGTCGGGAGTTCCTCCAGCGACAGCGGTTCCAGCGACGGGGACAGCTCCGCAGGCGATCCGACCGGGGGTGGGAGTCAGGCTGGCTTCGGCGGGTTCGACGGAGTCGACTACGACTGCTCCTCTTTCGGGTGGGACCAGGCGGCGGCCACTGCCTACTTTCTCGGAGACGGGGGCAGCGCCGGCAACAACGTCGACGGCCTGGACGACAACCACAACGGCGTCGCCTGCGAACCCGGCGAGGGTTAGCAGTTAGCAGCCCCCCGGAGGTCATCGTGCTGGCGGGCACCACCGCTCAGTCCGGCGCCAGGCGCTCAGACTGCGCCGAAGAAGTGGTCTTCCTCCCGTTCCCCCGTGGCGTTGCGAATGACGACCGCTTCAACGGCGGCACCTCCTCCCCGCCGGATGAGAGCGTGTGATGGACGATGGGCCACGACGGCGTCGTGACTAAACGATGGAGCATCAAACAAGCAAAGGCGACGAAATCCAGCCCCGCGACCGTTTCCGGCAACCGTTCGTCGTCGCGGCGAGGCGGCGAACGCGGCGCGCCCAGACGAACGAGCGCTCGACAACCCAGCGGTGCGACAGCAGCACGACGCCGCGCTTCGCTTCCGGCATGACGGCTTCCAACCGGATGCCGTGCGCCGCGGCGGCGACCGCCGCCTCGTCCCCCGTGTAGCCCTGGTCGCCGAAAGCCACCGCTACCGTCTGTCCGGTCGTTGCCTCGGCCAGCCGCCCCACCTGCGCCTGGTCCTGAGCGTTGGCAGGCATGACGTGCAGGGTTGGGACGTGGCCGAGGGTGTCGACAGCGGCGTGGACCTTGGAGCCTTTCCGGCGCTTGGCCCCCGTCATTGCCGCCGCGGCCGCCGCGCTCCGGCGTTGACTGCCGGCTCCGGCCGTCCAGGAGGGCGGTCGTCAGCTCCGGCACCCGCCCCTCGGCCAACCACCACAGGGTGCGCAGGTCATGGACTAGCGCCGCATACACCCAGGCAGCGAGCCACAGGCGGGTACTGCTGGTAGACCGCCGGCCAGGGAGGCAGGTCGTGCGGCAGCAGACTCCACGGTAGGCCGTTGAAGACCTCCCGCAGGTCGTGACGACGCTGGGGGACTCCCTGGTCCATCAGGGTCAGGTCGCGGGCCACGAAGGCCCATCCCTTGAGCCTACACCAAAGTCCATAAAAGGTCCTAGCGCCAGCCCGCGGCCCACCACTCGGCGTGCGGCATGCCGCTGGCAAGGAGCGTCCCGCGGGTAATCTTCCGATCTAGCGGCACCCGTCGCAGGTCGATAGAAAGCTTCATGGCGCCGTGGTGAGCAAGCACCAGGTACTCCACGCGGAGTCGCGTTGTGGCAGCCGCCCAGCATGGTCTCCGCACGGAAGCGGCGAACGGATCCAAGGATCCCGGTGAAGACGACTCCTTCAGCACCCCTACCGGCAGGGAGCCCGCCTCTCCGCGCGTCGCGAGCCCGTCCCTACGCGGATTGCGAAACTAGTCCTCATCCTCGGCAGCTTCCTCCGCGTCCTTGGCAGCCTCCTCGGCAGCTTCCTCCGCGTCCTCGGCAGCCTCCTCCGCGTCCTTGGCGGCCTCCTCGGCAGCTTCCTCCGCGTCCTCGGCGGCCTCCTCGGCGTCTTCCTCGGTCGGGATGTCGACCTCCTCGTCGGTGTTCTCCTCGGTCGGCGCGACGGTCGGCTCGATCGTAGACGTTGCGACAACGGTCGGCTCGGCCGTGGGCTCCGTGATTGGATTGACCGTCGGGGCCACCGTCTCGGTCGTGGCCGTCGGGGCGAAGACGGGCTCGGCCGTCGGTTCTGGCGCGACCGCCGCTTCCGCGGTTGGCGCAGGTTCCGGTGTCAGTTGGCGCAGGAGGAGGACCTGGCCACCCTCGTCGACCCCGTCAAACTGGGGAACCTCCAGGGCCTGAGCCTGGACGGTGACCAGCCACGTTCCCGGGCCGAAGAGGTCCGAGACGTCAACAATGCCGGAGGACGCCCACGAGCCGGCCTCGTCGTCCTCGTCGACAAGGCGGTCCTGGTCGTCCGACTGGTCGATCCGGGCAAGTGGCGTGACGTCGCCAGCTTCGATGTCGTAGGCCAGAATCCGGCTGGTGTTTTCCGAATCCGTCTCCCGGTTGTACTCGCTGAGGTCCTCCTGAATCATGATGGTGGAGGCGTTGGCATCGATACCATTCGGATTCCGTATGTCGTCCCCGGCGTCCCCGTCAAGGAGAACGCGAAGGGACGTGACTCGGGTCGGATCGGATGGGTCCAGGGTCATGCTGTAGAGCCGACCGTTCGCGGACAGGGGGTCGCCGCTCGTAACGGCAATGTTGGGATCCG
>JALYMD010000552.1 GCA_030773875.1 Chloroflexota bacterium
AGGACGGTGCAGGGCGGAGAATGAATGTGTCCATTGCGCGGGCGGCCCGCTCGATGAAGTCGTCGTAGGCGTCGTAGGCGGCCGCGTCCTTAGGGGAAAAGCGAGCAATCTCCGCCTTTGCCCGATCTGGGTCATTCCAGAACGTCATCGAGGTGCCGTCCGGGAAGGGGGCAAAGAAGCGCGGGTTGCGCTCCAGCAACTCGATCCCCTCATCCCAAGCGCCCAGTTCGTCGAAGATCTTGCGCGGAGCCAGGGAAAGCACGTAGGAGCCGGTGGAGACCCGAAAACCAGGTGTCAACTCCTCCGTGATCGCGGCCCCGCCGACCTCGTGATACCGCTCCAGAACACAGACGCGGAGCCCTGCCCCGGCCAAATAGCCTGCCGCGACCAGCCCGTTGTGTCCCGCGCCGATCACCACGGCGTCGTACCGCTGCCCCTCAGCCATACCCCCGCCCTTCGTTTCTAGCCGTTCGTAGGCCGGGGATCATACCAGAGGCGCTTTTCCCCGGGCGCCGGAGCTTGCAGTGTATGATCGGTTTCCGGGGCCTCCGGAAAAACGTCGGCCGGCTGTCCGGGGTTGCACCCGCTCAGTGGTTGGCCCGGAGCGGGCACCGAAGCCGCGGCGGGTGTCGGCCGGGCAGACGCGGGTGACTTCCAAGGACGCGGCCCCGTGGAGGATTTTCGCCTCGTCGTCGATCTTGTCCTGGCGCTAGGGGCCGCCTTTCTCGGTGGCGTGGTGGCTCAACGCCTCGGGCAGCCTGTCCTCATCGGCTACGTCCTGGCCGGCGTGTTGATCGGACCGAATACCCCCGGACCGTCCGCCGATCGGGAGCGGGTTGAGGTCTTGGCCAACCTCGGGGTCGCCTTCCTCATGTTCGCGCTCGGGGTCGAGTTCTCGCTCGCCGAGCTTCGCCGGGTGCGCCGCATCGCGTTGATCGCGGGAGGCATCCAGATCCCCCTTACCGGCGCGCTCGGAGTGGCGGTGGGACTGACGATCGGTTGGTCCATCGAAGCGTCCCTGCTGCTGGGTGGGGCCTTCGCCATCTCCAGCTCGATCGTCGCGCTCAAGCTGTTGCTCGGGCGCGGCGAGGCCAGCAGTTCCCAAGCCAGAGTCGCCCTCGGGCTGGGCATCATCCAGGACCTCAGTCTCGTGCCGATGCTCGCCCTGTTGCCGCTCCTGACGGACGAGCAGGGAAATCCCTTCCTAGCGCTACTCCGCTCATTGGGGATCGCGGTGGTGGCGCTGACAGCCGTAGTCATTCTCGGCACTAAGCTGGTTCCCCCCGTCTTGTTTGTGATCGCACGGACCGGCTCCCGCGAACTCTTCCTGCTCACCGTCGTGCTCATCGCCCTTGGCACCGCGTTAGCAAGCCACGAGGCCGGACTTTCGTTCGCCCTGGGTGCGTTTCTCGCCGGAATCGTCGTCTCCGAATCGGAGTTTGACAGTCACGTCCTCGCCGAGATCATTCCCCTCCGGGATCTGTTCGCGACGCTCTTTTTTGTCGCTGTTGGGATGCTGCTCGAGCCGCGGTTTATCCTGGAGCACGCCCCGATGGTGCTCGGCGTGGTCATCGTTCTCGTCAGTGGCAAGCTCATCATCACCGGCGCCGCCTTCCTGACCGCCGGCGTGGATCACCGCACCGCCACGCTGGCGGCGGTGCTGATGGCCCAGATCGGCGAGTTCAGCTTCGTCCTTGCGAGCGTGGGCATGACCTCCGCCATTATCGATCGAGACCAGTACGGCCTCATCCTCGCCGCTGCTCTCGGCTCCATCCTCGCGGCCCCGGCCCTCCTGCACGCCGCCCCGACGCTTGTCGCCATCGCGGAGCACTTGCCTCGAGTGGCCGCTCAGGAAGCGAGCCAGGCCGGGAAAGATCCTGAGGGGGCGATCCCCTCCGGCCATGTGGTCATCTGCGGATACGGGCGGGTTGGCGCGGAACTGGGCCGCGCTCTCGAGCGACGCGGGTTCCGGTACGTGGTGATTGAGTTGAATCCGGCAACTGTGCGCGAGCTGCGTCGGCGGCAGATCCCGGCGTTCTACGGGGATGCTGGGTCGGAAGCGTTGCTCCTGCGAGCCGGAGTCGCTACTGCCCGCACCATTGCCGTGACGACGCCGGACTTAGTCGCAGCGCAGAAGGCGATCCGCCTCGCCCGGCAGATCAACCCGCGCATCCACGTCATCGCTCGTGCCACCGCCGGTGGCGAACTCGTGACGCTCAGCAGCGCGGGTGCGGATGAGGTGGTTCAGCCAGAGTTTGAGGCAGGGCTGGAGTTCGTGCGCCGGGTGCTGCGCTGGCACGGCGTCTCGGTCCCGGAGGCGACGGCCCTCGTCGGACACCGGCGGACGACGTTCTACCAACCGGACAGGGCTCCCTCTATCTACCAGGAGGAGCCGTAACCACACGCGCGCGACCCGAATTGCCGCAAGGACCCGTGTTCCCAGCCCGCCGCCTGACCCCGTGTCGTTCTCAGCCGCGTCCCCCGGGGGAAGCAACCGGTACAGCCGCGATTGCTGGCTCCAACGAGGGGAGCGGTTCGGTCGGATACCCAAGGTCCAACCAAGCGTCCCAGCCGCCCTGGAGGGCGTAGACATCGCTCCAACCGCGCATCTGGAGGAGTTGCGCCCCACGGGCGCTGCTGTGCTCGTCCAGTCAGGCGCAATATAGGACTACGGGAGCACCGGGCGGAATCTCCGGGAGCCGGCTCAGAATGTCGTCAACGGGCATCCTGATTGCGCCTGGAATGCGTCTTCCGCTCGAGCCGAAGACAGCCATGCGTCGGACGTCGAGGATCGTGGTCGGGTCGCCAGCGTCAAGTCGTTGCTTCAGATCGGCCGGGAGCATGCGCGGGACCGACGGCCCTCCATCCGGACCTACGTGGAGGAGGTGGCCCGCATCGGCCAAGGTTTCCTCCGGCAGTTCCTCCCGGCGTGCCGTACGACCGTACCAGGCGGCAAGCGGCGTCGCGGATGTGCCATGGAGGACGATTGACCCCAGCACGACAACGCTCACCACCCCGAACAGGATGTCAACATCGGGAACTCCTTCTGCGACCGCGAGGATGAGCAGCAGCAGCGAGTTGAGACCGCGCGGGCCGAACCATGCCAGCAGGAGGCGGGCATCAGTGCTCGCCTCCGACCGGGCGAGGGAGGCGAGAAAGGCGAGCGGCCGGGCCAGGACAAGGGTAAACAGAGCGAAGAACAGCGTTCGGAGGTCCAACGCGCTCAAGGCCGCCGTGACCAGGGCGCCGCCGAGGAAGACGAAGGTCAGCAACATCGCCAC
>JALYMD010000553.1 GCA_030773875.1 Chloroflexota bacterium
TCGGGTCATCGGCCGGCAGCAGGGCCTCGAGCCGGAGGCCCAGGTCCACGCTTTGCCGATCGAAGCCCTTTGCGCAGGCGGCGGCGTAGGCTAGACGCGCAAGCACGAGGGCGAACTCGCGGTCGGAATGAGTCCGCTCCGCGATCGTTCGGTCGAGGGCGTGGAAGTCCTCGTCGGCGAGCGCGTCGAGGATGGCCGGGTGGCGGACCTCGTTCAACGCGCCCTGCACTGAGCGCCGTCGCCCGACGGTCTCACGCGCGATCTGGATCAGGAGTATCTCGCCCCCCCGGCCGCGGCCGGTGAAGCGGCTCATCCAGCCGCTCACCAGGGTCGCTCCTCAGCTAACGCTTGACGCAGCCCCGTCAGCGTCAAGTTGCCGCCCGAGAGCACCACCGCCACCTTTTTGCCGGCGAACCGCTCCCTCTGAGCGTAGGCCGCCGCGAGCGCCGCCGCACCCGCTCCTTCGGCCAGTTGTCCCGTCGTCTCCAGGAGGGTCAAGATCGCCTGCCGCATCTCCCGGTCAGAGACGAGGATCATATCGTCCACGCGGTCCCAAAAGATCTGAGCCGGTAACTCAAAGGCGACCCGCGTGGCGACGCCCGCCGCGAATGTGTCGGCACGGTCGAGTGTCAGCAGTTCCCGCCTTCGCCACGAATCATGGATAGCCGGCGCCCCAACCGCCTGGACCCCGATCACTTCCAGATTGGGATTGATCGATTTGCCCACGATGCAGGCGCCACAGAGGCCGCTTCCGCCGCCGATGGGCACCAGCAGCGCGTCCAGGTCCGGAACGGCCTCGAGGATTTCCAGGGTGGAGGTGCCGACGCCCGCGATGAGCTCCGGGGTATTAGCGGGATGAACGAGGTATGCACCTTCGGTCTCGGCCCGCTCCTCGGCGGCAGCCCAGGAGGCATCGAAGTCGGCTCCGGCGAAGACGACCTCGGCACCAAGTCGGCGCATCGCCGCCACCTTGTTGGGGTTCGCCCCTTCCGGCACATAGATTAGGGCCCGAGCCCCGAACTCCCGCGCTGCATAGGCGATCGACTGACCGTGGTTGCCCGTTGAGGCGGTGACTACCCCGCGGGCGCGCTCCTCCGGCGAGAGCCTGCTGAGCAGGTAGAGTCCGCCCCGAACCTTGAACGCCCCGATGGGCTGCACGTTCTCGCACTTGACGAAGACTGGGAACCCAAGCCGCTCCGCAAGCGCGGGTGGTGCCAGCAGTGGCGTGTGCGCCAGGTATCGGTCGATGACGGCCCGGGCGCGATACACGTCGGCGAGCGTTGGGATGGGCCAGTCCAGCGGGTGGGAGGCTGAGGGGAGGGGTGGCGCGGCGCTGACCGTCTCAAGCATGGGACCGGCTCCTTGGCGACGGGCGGCCAGTGGCGATGGAGGGGGGTAACCGGCGGGACGCCACGCGGCGGCTGCACAACGGAGAACGCGGACGGAGACCTGGAAGGCGCCGAAACCAATCGCTCGTCGGCCAGCCCCGCCGTCGATCGTCGGTGCGCTTCCATCGATGCTGACGAGTCTACCACCTGCCCTTCTCCTGCGAGGGCGCCAGGGATGTGAAAGAAGCGTCGCCGAGCTCGGTCTGGAGAGGGTGACACGCTTGTGGTGCTGCTCGCATGAGTCCCGAGTTGACCGGCCCCTCACCCGGTTCTACCCTGCTCTGGCGGTGGGACACGAGCGGGCGACACGAAGCGGAGCGGGGTGGGCCGGTGGAGAACGTGGAGATGAGTGCTCAAGGCGATCTGGGTCCCGGGTTCGGGGAGCGGCTGCGGTTGGCCGCCACACGGGCTGACAGCCTGGTCTGCGTTGGGCTAGACCCAGACCTGAGTCGATTCCCGGCTCACCTGCGGGACGAGCCAGAAGCCGTGCTTCACTTCAACGCAGCGATTGTGGAGGCTACCCACGACCTCGTCTCTGCCTATAAACCCAACCTTGGCTTCTACGTCGGCTTGGGGTTGGACGGTCTCACCGCGCTGCTGGCGACCCGGCGGCTCATCCCCGCCCACATTCCCGTGATCCTGGACTGCAAGGTCGGGGATCTGAGGAACACGGCTGCCGCTTACGCCCGGGGCTATTTCGACGAGTGGGGTTTCGACGCCATCACCGCCAACCCTTACCTCGGCGAGGACAGCCTGGCCCCCTTCCTCGCCTACACAGACCGCGGCGTGATCGTGCTCTGCAAGACCAGCAACCTCGGCAGCGGCGATCTGCAGGACCTCCCGGTGGAGACTGGTGGTGATCGGCATGAACCGCTCTACCTCACTCTGGCTAGCCGTGCCGAGGAGTGGTCCCAACGGCATCCGGCAACCGTTGGTCTGGTGGTCGGCGCGACGTACCCCGAGCATCTCGCTGCTGTTCGTGATCGCTGTCGGGATCTGCCAATCTTGCTCCCCGGCGTCGGGGCGCAGGAGGGCGATCTCGCCGCGGCGGTTCGGGCCGGGTTGGACGCGGCCGGCGGCGGCCTCGTCATTACCTCCTCCCGGGCCATCACGTACGCGGGCGGCGGGCGGGATTTCGCTGATCGGGCCCGCGAAGCCGCCCATCGCCTCCGCGACGAGGTGAACGCGGTGCGGCGTGCAGTGGGAGTTGCTCCAGCCGCTGGGTTGGACGCCGATCCGACCGGTCGTCTTCAGGAATCCCCAACTCGATCGTCCGGGAGGACGCTTGCCCATAGGGGATGTCGAGAGGCGGCACCGTAGCAGCGCGGATTCGACGGCAAATGATGTCCAGTGGGATGGATAGCCAAAACCCGGTGCGCGTGGTACGCTCAAAGCATAAGGGGCCCGCTTCAGCGCCCCACGTTTTTATGCGCCAACGACGTGCGTGAGCAGGGGCAGCGGAACGATGGCGACGCGGGGCACGACCGGGGAGCCGGGGAGGCGGCGGAACCTCCCTTTCGGCATGACGGCAGTCGCCGTTGCGCTACTTCTGGCGGTAGGCGTACTGCGGGCCGGTATGGGGCCGGCGCGGGTGGAAGCACGGGCCGCTGCGGCGACTACCTCGGCGGTGGCTGATCTGCCCGCGGAGATGATCCCGCCAGATATGGGCCAGGCGGGCATTCAGGTCTTCGTTGAGGCTACCGCCCACACCATCCGCGGTCAGATGCTCGACTACTGGCGCGCCAACGGCGCCGCATCGGTCTACGGCAACCCCATCTCTGAGCCCTTCGCGGCTGCGAACGGGTACTACAGCCAGGCGTTCGAGAATGCTGTCTTTCAGTACCTGCCGGACTATCTCTATACCGAGGATCCGGATGTCCGCTTGATGCCGATTGGCCAGGCGGCGATCGATGCTCGCGGCGGAGGGTTCCGCAACGACGGCCGTCGAGAAGCGGGTGGCGGGGATCGCCGTGGTTCCAAGTGGCGACCCCTCGATCCCGTGGGTGGGAAGACCATCCCCCGGGTTCTCAACGAGGGTGGCGTTTACGTCGAGGAGACGAGCCACACGATCTCGGGCGACTTCCTGGACTGGTATGAGAACCACGAGGGGCAGTTCTATCTTGGCAATCCTCTCAGCCAGCCGATGGCCGATCGCGGCCAGACCGTCCAGTGGTTCGAGGGCGGCTTGCTGATGACGGGCGACGAGGGTACACGCCTCGCCCCCCTTGCCGAGGAGTCGGCAGCCCTCCTTGGCATCGATACCGAGCCCGTCGAGCAGGGCGACCTGCCGGTCTTCGACGAGCGATTGCTGGTGACCGCTGAGAACCCGAACCCGCTGGGTGACATCGACGCTCCCGGGGCGAAGCGGATCGAGATTGACATCTCCAAACAGACCCTGTGGGCTTACCAGGGCGACACGTTGATCACCTCAACCTTGATAAGCACCGCCGCCGAGCCGAATCACACCGAACGGGGGTTCTTCCACGTCCGCTACAAGAAGGAAAAGGAAGACATGGCTGGCTTCACCGACGGGACCGGTGAGGTGGTCGGTCTTGCGGATGGTGTCACCGGTGAGCAGAGCGGCATTCGGTACGAGGTCAAGGACGTCCCACACGTGATGTACATCAACCTCGACGCCGAAGCCCTTCACGGCGCCTACTGGCATAACAACTTTGGCACCCCGATGAGCCACGGCTGCCTCAACCTGCCGTTGGATATGGCCGAGTTTCTCTACGACTGGGCTCCGCTTGGGACCCAGGTTTGGGTGCACGACTAGGCAACCTGCGCTACACAGGAGGGCGGCGGGAAGGGCAAGGCGTCATGCCATTGCCCCTCCCGCCGTTTCATGCTCCTTGGGGGTGGAGCGTCACGAATGCGAAGGCGTGATGGCTGCCCC
>JALYMD010000554.1 GCA_030773875.1 Chloroflexota bacterium
GTCACCATCGGCACGGTGAGGAACAGAGCCAAGAAGAGATGAACGTGAAACTTCATCCAGCCAGAGGTGAAATGCGCGTAGACATACATCGGGTAGTACAACAGCCCGAGCGCAGTGGCGACGAAAAGGTAGGACATTCCAAGCACGCGCTGCCTCAACGCCAGAACTGCGAACAGGGGAATGAGGTACCACGCATAGAGGTTGGTCAGGAGCAGCGAGAAGAGCATCAGCGTGTCAACGACGGCCGGCTCAACCCCCCTGCCCCGCTTGACTGTCCACGCGATCATCAGGACCAGGACGGCGAAAACCGCCGCGAAGATCCGCTGCACCGGCGCCCGGTCTTCGCTCCGGAGGGGACCGAGCGGCCGCTGCGGGCTGAGCAAGGCCGAGCGCCACGACTCCTCATCAGCCACCCGCACCTGCCATCGAAACTGCTGGGCGAGTGACAAGACGGAGACGTGATCCATCTCCTGCGACGTTGCCGTCCCCTTCACGAGTCCCGTGACCATCTTCCCGTCTGCCCAGAAGGGCGCCGACAGGGCCACAACAACCACCAGGGCCAGCAGCGCGGACGCCGCCAACTTACGTTTGCCCCACCCCCCGAGCAACATCACCACCGCAAACAACGGGATCAGGGCCGCGGTGAAGAATTTGACCAGCGCCGACAGAGCCAGCAACGGCCAGGCCAACACGGACTGGCGTTTCAACGCCAGGAGCGCCAACACCAGGAAAAGCGTCATCATGACGTCGTTGTGGCCGTTCGCGACGCCCTCGAACAGCACCAGCGGGTTGGCCATCAACGTATAGGCAGCGAGCCAACCCCGCCTCTCGTTCTCCTGGTACTTGAAGATCGCCGCAGCGGTCAAAGCCAGGAGTCCGAGGTTCAAGATCTTCAATCCAATCAGGAGGTGCACGAAGTCATCGAAGCCCACCACCAAGGCAGGCAGCGCCGAGAGCAGCAGCCATGCCGGACCGTAGAAGAGCGGCACGTTTACCAGAAATGCGGGCAGCGCGAAGGGATCGGACCGGAAGGCCTTGAACGTCACCAGATAAGGGTTCTGGTCGTAGTGGAACGCCAGCTTTAGCTCAATCATGTAGTTGAAGACATCGAGCGCGCCGACCGGATAGATCAAGATATTGGCGATGGCCGGGCCCACCACCAGCAAGGCAATCCCAAGCTTGATGGGGACCGTGATGCTCCGGGTCGACTTGATAAGCAAATAGCCCACAAAATAGATTAGCGAAACTTGGAGAAAGAGCAGGGCCGTGTTCCGGATGATCGGCGAGTCAAAATGACCGGGAATCTTCTCAAACGCGAAGTGCGTATTGGATCGGTTCTCTAGCAGGGAATACCACCGCGTGAGAATGACCCAACTCCCGATCGCCAACAGACCCAGGACGAGCAGCACTACCTCCTCGAAGTGCGCCCGCATCCCGCTACCAGCCTGCAAGCGAGTCTCTGCTTCCCCGTCAACAACCTGGTGACCGTCACCCGAACGGGACCGGCCGAATCCTGCCCACATCACCTGTCCGTCTCGCACCATTCGGTCGCTATCCATCCTTAGCCTGATGAGACACCAGAACGAGCCCCACGACGCCCTGACCCGCCGAACCACCATCGCCACCTGAAGCCCGGATCAGTAACGCAACCCAGCCGCCTTCAAATGACCTGTTGCAGGAGAGGCGAGCATCGGCGATCGACTCAGTCCCGCAACCCGTATGCTAGTCCGTCTCCAACTGGCCCGTCCTACATAGGAGCCACAGTGCCGACGCGACGAGCAGGAGACAACAGCAACACGAGGCGGCGCCCCCGCCAAACCTATGCCACCAGCCCCATTCCTACCACGTCGGTCGCCGCCAGCAGTGCAAATCTGAGGAGAGGAGCTTGGTCCTAGAACAAAAGGGGATGTGCAAGCGGGTCTCCGACATCCCGGCATGGCTAGCTGGCACCGCTTGGGGCGCGTCGAGCGGTGCGTCTCATGGGCAGGTATTCCCCTTTCGCGATCTTCGACTGTCACGTGTCTTGACGACGCCGACGCTGCGACCGATAGTCCACCTCAGTTCGTTCCACCCTGGGCGACGCTGAGCGCGGGAACTCCGCTGCTTGCTCGTCCCTAGCGGCTCTCCACCCCTTCGTTTATTCTAGAGACGCCGAACGGAGAACGGCTGTGCTTGACCGGTTCAAAACCATCGATCTGCCGGCCGCCATGGGTGCCGGCCTCGCCGGCGGCGTCGCCTATCTGATTGCGATGGAAGCAGACCTCCGGCTGGTGGGCAACAAGGTCAACGACCTCAAGCTGCTGGGCCGGCCCTTCGTCCGCGATCCCGAGCGTGCTCGCACTGCCGGCCTCCTCATCCACACACTCAACGCCACAAATCTGGCGCTCGCCTACGCGCTCCTCGCCCATGATCGCCTCGACGGACCACCGTGGCGGCGCGGGGTCGTTTTCGCCAACGTCGAGAACGCGCTCCTCTACCCACTTACGCGACTGGAGAACTACCACCCCGGCGTGCGGGATGGCCAGATCGACCGGTACTGGACTTGGGCGGCCTTCCTGCAATCGATCATCCGCCACATCGCCTACGGCGCCGTCCTTGGTAGCACCTACGCTCGCTTCCGTCGCAAACACCCGAAGGTCTAACAGCGCTTCCCCCACCCGTCAGTGGCCTCGCTTCCGATCCAATCTCCAATCCCGTCGTCCGGCGCGGAGGGCCTCGATCCCAGAGTGTCCCTGCTACTCCGCCTCCGCATCACGCGCGCGGCGCAAGCAAGCCCAAACCTGGTCTCGTCCTATCGGGAGGCGGCAACACCGTTTCCTGTTCGCGTCAGGCAATGTCTCATAGTCCTCCCCACTGTGCTGCCTGACCCGTGCCCCCGTCGTCCTTGACGATTGCGGGAGGGCATCAAACCCTCGACATTACCCTCGACCTGGCGCTAGCGAAAAGTTTTACAGTTCACCAAGCGAAGAACCGTGGCCACAAGCCAACGGCCCGCTCAGCACCAACGACCCGCCGGACTATTCCCCTGGCTACGGCGCAACCCGCGATTCCCGTCAGAACAACCGGGACGTGCTGGATGTGGCAAACGATGCGCCTAAGACAAGTCCACCGACGAGCGTCGGAAGCGCTGGTGACATCGACGAAGCGGGTCGGATGCGCAACATCCCCGCCTGCTCCATCCCGCACGTGACCACGCTCTTGGGATCAACCGCCCAGCTCACCCCTGAATGCCTGCAGCACCTCTCGGCGAAGCCGGCGCCAATGGTCCTCCCGCGTCGCCTGCTCCTCAGGCGTCAGTTCAGCCAAGCGCCGTCCGTCGAACTCCGGGCAGATCCAGAGCGCCGGCACCCAAAACCCGTCGGCATCTAAAAGCCATGAGGAGTAATTCCGGGCAAGGAGGCCTGGCACGCTCTCAGCGGCAAAGCAAGCTAGCACCTCCCCGCCTTTGGCAAAGGCCACGGCCTCGCGCCACCCGACCCGCCGTTGATCGCCTTCTAGGTGGTCGGCAAGGGCGATCAAAGCATCAGCTCGCGCCGGGGCGCCTGCCCCGGCTCCGGCAAACCGCCGCGTCCTCGTCGGATCCCAACGGTTCGCTAGCGCCGGCACCAACAGCCCGCCATCGCTGGCCACCACTACAGGCTCGCTCCCTGGTTTCCGAAGCCGGAGTGACCAGGCAGACGCTTTCTCCGCGGCGATTGCCTCGATCGTCTCCCCCGTCTCGTCGCCGTCTTCTTGGTACTCAAGGGATATGTCGAGTGGAAGCGGCGCGAGACAGGCCACGCCGTCGAGCAACGTCGTCAGTTCTCTCACCTTGGCCCCGTTGCGGGTGCCGGCGATAACCGATGGCAGCAGCTCTCCACGACATGCGGAGCCCAGCATCGCCCTCACTTAGCCGCTGAGGGTGAAGATCCGCCGGCTAATGCGGAGGCGGTCGAGAAATCTGCGTCCACCTTGCCCCGCCTCCTATCCGATGGGTTGACGGACAAACCGATCGTCCCATCCTCCGAACACCGCTCTTTCATGCGGCCGGCCCCCGGGAGTCGAAGCGCGCTGAGGGACGCGCTTTCCTATCCATCCACCCGCTTCGGCCGTTTACCGACCTTGCGCTCGACGGTCCCGGTCACCCGCTCAAAACCGAGATCCATCGACCGCGCGAGGGCAAACGCAACAGCCCGTCCTCGCTCCGGCACGACGCGGCTCT
>JALYMD010000555.1 GCA_030773875.1 Chloroflexota bacterium
GCGAGATAGTAGGCGACGCCCTGGCTCGCGAAAATTGCTGCGACATGCCACGCTCGGCGGTCCCGCCAGGGGGACCAGCGAGCTGGCGCCGGCGCTGGCTGCTCCCGGTCGAGAATCTGTCTGGCTGTCCCCTTGCCTGCGGGATGCCACCGGCGCGCGGCGGTGAGCCAGGCGAGGAGGGTCACCAGTGCCAGGACCCCCCAGACAAGCAGCGGCGGTCGCCACGCATCACCGGCAAACAGCGGCAGGAGCACCGGTCCGGTCAGCGAGGCACTGAGGAACGCACCGGACACGAAGCCGCTGGCATAGACGCCGGTCGCCGTGCCAACCTTTGCCGGAAACCACTCGCGCACCAGGCGCGGCAGCGCGGATTGGGCGATGCCGAGCCCGGCCCCGAAGGCGATGGTGAGGCCAAGCAGGGGAACGAAGGCGGAGGCGGTCGCCCGCAAGGCGCCCCCGAGCGCGACGAGGGCCAGCCCGACTCCCACCACTGGAGAAGCCCCGCGTCGGTCGGCGAAGCGCCCGCCCGGCACAGCCGCCAATCCCATCATCGCGGTCGGCACTGCTACAAGGATGCTGGCCTGGGCACTAGAGAGCCCGAGGTCGTCGATGAGCCGGGGCAGGACCGGACCGATCCCGACAAATCCGGTACGCAGATTGAGGGCAACGAGCCACGCCAGGCTGAGCATCCCCCATGCGACGCTCGGAAACCGGGCGTCGTCTTCACCATCCCCTGGTCTCGGCAAATCCCCATCCCCACCGCCGATCCGTTCCCGGCGCCGCGTCTGTCCCCCCAGTCTTGCCATGCTACACCGAGTGCTACGGATGCTGTGCTCCCGGCACCGCACGGACATCGACCTCGCTGAAGACGTGGACACGCTCTCAAGGATTCGAGCGAGTCGCGGTCGGATAGGGACAGGGGTCTCCATCTCCGCGCCGCCTCTGCTCATCATGCGGTCGTGGCCGCGCCGCCCCGCCGCCGTTATCTATGAGGGGCCGTGATGTTTCCGTCCTCGGTCGACCACCCGGTATGCCGGGTCTATCCCGCATGGCACCGGAAACCAACGGGCCGACGCTGCCGTCGGAGGCGACATCGAGCAGAGATTGCGTATGAGAAAAGACTGGCCAGTCCGGTAAGATGCGGTGCGTTCATGGCGGCGACTGACGCCCCAGCAAGGGCCGGAGCGGGGTGATCTGCGCGACTGATGCCCGCGTGGTCGCTCAGTAAGCCGGGGCGTCGTGGGCGGCGTCAACCGGGGCCGCTAAACCGATGACACGAGGAGGGGCGGTGCTCGCCAAGGTCTACAGCTGTGCGGTGGTGGGGCTGGACGGCAAGCTGGTCGAGGTGGAGGTGGACGTCGGGTCGGGGAACCCCGGCATGATCGTGGTCGGCCTCCCCGACGCGGCCGTGCAGGAGAGCAAGGAGCGGGTCCGGTCCGCCATTCGCAACTCAGGAGGCTGTTTTCCACACGGACGAGTGACGGTAAACCTGGCGCCGGCGGATCTGAAGAAGGCCGGGCCTACCTACGATCTGCCGATCGCGCTTGGGATCCTGACAGCCTCCCGGCAGGTTCCGGCGCCGGGGCTGGAGGACGCGCTGGTCGTCGGTGAGCTGTCGCTGGACGGCGTGCTGCGCCACACGCCGGGCATCATCGCCATGCTGGCGCTTGCCGCCGAGAAGCGGATGGGGCGGGCCTTCGTGCCCCACGAGGACGCGGCGGAGGCGGCATTGGTTGGTGGCGTGGAGATCCTGCCGGTGCGGACGCTGGCGGACCTCGTCAACCACCTGACGGGCGAAGCGCCGATCGCGCCCTTCGTCCCCGGGGACGGCGCCTCCGACGGGACCGCCTTCGCGGGAACCGACTTCGCTGAGGTGCGGGGACAAGAGCACGTCAAGCGCGGCCTGGAGGTGGCCGCGGCAGGAGCTCACAACGTAGTAATGACCGGTCCTCCCGGCTCGGGCAAGACCCTTCTGGCGCGGGCCATGCCCTCGATTCTGCCACCGATGACGGTGGCCGAGGCGCTCGAGGTGACCCGGATCTACAGCGTGCGGGGACTGCTGCCTCCGGAGACGCCCTTGTTGCGGGATCGGCCGTTCCGGGCGCCGCACCACACCACCTCCCACGTCGGGTTGGTCGGGGGCGGTTCCTGGCCGCGTCCGGGCGAGATCAGCCTGGCACATCGGGGCGTGCTCTTCCTGGATGAGTTGCCCGAGTTCAGCGCCCAGACGCTGGAGGGGCTGCGCCAGCCCCTTGAGGACCGGCAGGTAACCCTTGCGCGGGCTTCGGGCACGCTGACCTTCCCCGCCAACTTCACCCTCCTGGCGGCGATGAACCCCTGCCCCTGCGGGTTCGCGGGAGACCCGGGGTGGGAGTGCCGCTGCGGCGCGACCGCCATCGCCCGCTACCAGAAGCGCATCTCCGGCCCCCTGCTGGACCGCATCGACATCCACCTAGAGGTGCCTCGGATCGACTACGAGCAGCTGTCGGACCGGCGGGCGGGCGAACCGTCGGCGGCGGTGCGGGGACGGGTGGAGGTAGCGCGGGCGCTCCAGGCCACCCGCTTCGCCGGCACGGCCCTGGCCACCAACGCCGACATGGGACCGCGGGAGCTGCAGGAGCATGCGGTCCTGGACGGGGTGGGGGAGGGGCTGATGCGGTCGGCCGTCAAGCAGTTGCACCTCTCGGCGCGGGCGTATCACCGGATCCTGAAGCTGGCGCGGACGATCGCCGACCTGGCCGGGGCCGAACGGGTGGCTGCGGCGCATGTAGCGGAGGCGCTGCAGTACAGGCCGCGGCAGTTGACGGCTTGATTCCGCGGAGACACCGCCTAACGTGGTTGCGGTCGGCGGCGGTTGGGCGCCGAGCCGGCCCCAGGAGGCCCGTTGACGGGAGGCCGGCGCGGCAGCATGATGGGGCCACACTTCACGCGCCCAGCCGAGGAGCCGGGCCATGGTTGACGCGCCGCCCGCCGACCGAAGCCATCCGCAGTCAAGCTCCCTCCCGTCGCTTCCAGAGCGCGGTCCCGTCGCCGTGTCCCTTCCAGCCTCACTGACCTCCTTCGTTGGTCGGACGCGGGAGGTGGAGATCGTCGCTGCCTTGCTCCGGCAGGACAGAGTGCGCCTGGTCACCCTGACCGGTCCCGGTGGGGTGGGCAAGACGCGGCTCGCCCTGCGGGTGGCCGAAGCACTGACGGATCGCTTTGCCGATGGGGTGGTCTTCGTTCCCCTCGCCTCGGTCACCGATCCCGATCTCGTCCTTCCCACGCTCGCCGGAGCCCTGGGAGTGCGTCCCGCCGGTGACCAGCCGCTGACCGAGCTCCTTGCCGTCACCCTGCACGACCGTCACCTCTTGCTACTCCTCGACAACGTCGAACAGGTGGTCGAGGCCGCGCCCTTCGTGACCAAGCTCCTGGCGGCCTGTCCTCGGCTCACCGCGCTCGTCACCAGCCGCGTGGTGCTGCAGGTCTCCGGGGAGCAGGCCTTCCCCGTGCCGCCGTTCGCCCTCCCGGACGCTGGGGAGACGACCACCTCGAAGCTAGGGGACGTGGAGGCCGTCCGCCTCTTCGTGGCGCGGGCACGCGCTGGGCGCCCGGACTTCGCCCTCACCGATGCGAACGCGGCGCTGGTTGCCGAGGTATGCCGCCGCCTGGATGGGCTGCCGCTGGCGATCGAGCTGGTGGCTGCCCGGGTTGCCCACCTGCCCCCAGCGGCCTTGCTCGCCCGCTTGGAGCGGCGCCTGCCCTTGCTCACCGGCGGAGCGCGTGATCTGCCCGAGCGGCAGCGCACGATCCGCAACACGATCGCTTGGAGCTACGATCTGCTCACCCCCGAGGAGCAGATCATCTTCCGGCGGCTGGCCGTCTTTGTGGGCGGCTTCACGTTGGAGGCGGCCGATAGCGTCGCCGCGCCGGGTGAGGTCGGTCTCGATGTCTTCAATGGCGTCTGCTCGCTCGTGGACACGAGCCTGCTGCGCGAGGAGGACGGCCCGGGCGGGGAGCCACGGTACCTGATGCTGGAGACGATCCGGGAGTTTGGGCTGGAGCACCTGGCGGCGGCCGGTGAGGAAGCGGCGATCCGGGACCGCCACGCGACGTGGTGTCTGGCACTCGCTCACCAAGCGGCCACCACGTTGCTCCCGGTCGTCCTCCCCGGTGCCCTTGACCGCCTGGAGGTTGACCATCCCAATCTGCGAGCGGCGCTGGCGTGGCTGGACCAGACGGGACGGATGGGTGAGGGGCTCTCGTTAGCCGACCAGCTCGGCTGGTTCTGGTACCTGGGCGCGCACTACCGGGAAGGGCTGACCTGGCTGGAACGAGCGCTGGGTGTCGCGCACGATGCACCACCGAGCGCTCGGTGCGGGGCACTGTGCCGCGCGGGCCACCTGGCTCAGACGCTTGACGATCCCCGAGCGGCGGACTTCCTGGAGGCGGCGCTCGCGCTTGCCCGCAGCCTCGGCGATCCGGCCCGGGAAGGCCAGGCCGCGAAACTCCTCGGCCTCCTAGCCGAAGATCGGGGCGACTACGCGGCGGCCGAAGCGTACCTCGCTGCCAGCCGAGGGTTACACGAGCAGGCGGGCGAGGTCTGGGACCGGATCGTAGCCGACTACCACCTCGGCATCGTCGCCTACGGGCGTGGGGAGATGGCACGGGCGACGGCCTTGCTGGAGGGCGCGCGCGAGGAGGCCGCGGCGCTCGGCGACCCCTTTGTCCCCGCCTGGAGTCTCGCCTACCTGGCCCTGGTCGCCTGCGCGGAGGGCGACCTGCGACGTGCCGCGGGCCTGCTCCGCGAGCAGCTGCCGCATGAGTGGCCGACTTGGCCGCAGCGCCGCCCGACGATGTTCCTGGAAGCAGCAGCGGTGCTGGCGAACCTCGTTGGCACGGCAGAGTCAACCGCTCGGCTGTTCAGCGCAGCGACGGCGGCCTCTCACGGCGTCGCGCTTGACCTGCCCGAGCGGGTCGCTTTCGAGCAGGCGGAGGCGTCGGCGCGTCAGCGGATCGGTGACGCTGCCTACGCCGAGGCGTGGGAGACCGGATGGCGCATGCGGCCGGGGGAACTTCGGTCAGAGGTGGAGCGCGTGTTGATGGCCGTCGAGGGGGCGGGATCGGGGGCACGACCCAACCGGGACGGTTCCCCGTTGACGGCCCGGGAGCGGGAGGTGCTTCGGCTCATGGCCGCCGGCCGGTCCAACCCGGAGATCGCCGAGACCCTCTTCATCAGCCCCCGGACCGCCGAGACCCACGTCACGCACATCCTGGCCAAGCTTGGCGTCATGTCCCGCGCCGAGGCCGCCGCCCGCGCCGTCCGCGACGGGCTGGCCTAGCTCCCGTCCCACCCCCCTACGTACCCGTAAGCCCCCGTAGTAAGACCCCCGTATTCCGTCCCCACCTGAAGTACGACCGCGAGATCCGTGGGTCACCGGATGTGGGACACCCACCCGGCGGCGCATGCTGTGAGTGTGCCTCGAATGGTGGAGCACGGTTCGCCAAGAAGGCCGCTGGAGGCGGCACGAGGAGGATGACGTGATGAACCCGAACCTCACCGTCAGCTACATGGCCGAGCAGACCAGCCGCGCGAGGCTCGACCGTGTAGCGGCGCACGGCTGCCTGGTCGACGAGGCAACCGCGGCCCGCTCCCGGGCTACCGCACCGGCCCGGCTCCCGGTCGTGGTGGGCGCGGCGCTTGTCCGACTTGGCGAGCGTCTCCAGGGAACGGCGCAGCCCGACAGCACTACCGACGCATCTCCCGCACTCGCTGCGCGTTGACAGGCAGGACCGACGTCAAGGACGGTGGCACACCGTGGATGTGGACGGAGGAGGCAGTCATGCACCAGTTCGGCTCGATGGTCTTGGCGGCCGACGCCTACCGACGGGAACTGTTGGCGGATGCCGCGCGTGTTCGGTCCATCCCAACCAGTGACGATGCGAAGAATCCGGTCCCTACGGCGTTCGCCCAGTCCCGCCGTGCCCTCGGCACCATGCTGGTCCGGGCGGGGCAGCACCTCCAGGCTGCTCACCCCATCGGTCAGGTCCGCCGTGGCTCGGGGACAGCCAACGAACCGGGCAGGACCTTCTAGGATCACCCCGGCGACGGATCTGGTGTCCGCCCCCTCACGCCGACCGGGACAGGCGGAGCGGGCATGGCTTGGCTCTCCCCTCAAGGCGCCTGGCACACTTCAGCACTGTCAGCTAGCTCACGTAAGGGTGTTGTCTCGACAGCGGATGGGTTCGGACGAGAAGGACTGGCGATACTCCAGGCACCGATGGCCGCCTCACGCCCTAATGGTGCACGGGGTCCGTTGACGGGAGGCCGACGCGGCAGCATGATGGGGCCACCCTTCACGCGCCCATCCGAGGAGCCGGGCCATGGCCGACCCGCCGCTCGCTGACCGGACCGTTCTCCCGTCGCCTCCCCTCGTCTCGCTCAACGCTCGAGGCCAGATCGGCAAGCCCCCGCCGGTTTTGCTCACCTCGTTCGTCGGTCGGGAACGCGAGGTCAAGCAGGCTGCTGTCCTACTGCGTCGGGGTGATGTTCGCCTCGTCACCTTGACCGGCCCGGGCGGTGTCGGCAAGACCCGGATCGCCTTGAAGATCGCCAAGGACGTGGCGGCCGTCTTTCGCGACGGCGTCGCCTTCGTGTCTCTCGCGGCCATCACCGACCCGGACCTCGTGGCGCCGGTGGTCGCCCAGGCGCTGAGCATCCATCAGGCTGGCGACCGGCCGTTAGTGGAGCACCTGGCTTCCGTGCTTCGCGAGCGGCACCTGCTCCTCCTGCTCGACAACTTTGAGCAGATCGTCGATGCGGCGGCGCTCGTCACGAACATCCTGGCGGCCTGTCCAAGCCTGACGGTGCTCGTCACCAGCCGGACGACGCTGCGGGTCTCTGGCGAGCACGTCTTCCCCGTCTCCCCCCTCGCTCTTCCCGATCCAGAGGAGGGCGCGACGGCGGAGGTGGTGGGGCGGGCTGAGGCGGTCCGTCTCTTCCTGACCCGCGCGGCGGCCGTCCGGCCTGGCCTCGCCTTGACGGACGAGAATGCGTCGCTCGTCGCCGACATTTGTCGCCGCCTCGATGGGTTGCCGCTCGCCGTCGAGTTGGCGGCGGCGCGTAGCAACGTGCTGCCGCCGGTGGCCCTGCTGGCCCGGCTCGGTCAGCGCCTGCCGCTGCTCACTGGAGGGCCGCGGGATGCCCCCGCGCGTTTGCGGACGATGCGCGACGCCATCGCCTGGAGCCACGGCCTCCTCTCGCCGGAGGAGCAGGTCCTTTTCGGGCGTCTTGCGGTCTTCACGGGCGGGTTCACTATGGAGGCCGCCCAGGCGGTCGCGGGTGACGCCGTCCAGGTGCTGGACGGGGTTTCGTCCCTCGTCAGTGCGAGCCTGCTGCGCCAGGAGGAGGGTCTGGACGGCGAGCCGCGCTTCGCTATGCTGGAAACAATCCGCGAATATGGTCTGGAGCGGCTGGAAGCACAGGGCGACGCAGAGGCGGCGCATCGGGCTCACGCGACCTGGTTCCTGAGGCTGGCAGAGCAGGCGGAACCGCACATCCCGGGGCCTCATCAGGCGGCCTGGGGAGATCTCCTCGAGGTCGATCTCCCTAACCTGCGAGCCGGGCTCGAGTGGCTGGAGGAAGCCGGGGACACCGAGCGGCTGGTTCGGCTCGCCGGGAGCCTCATCTGGTTTTGGTACATGCGGGACCGCTTGGACGAGGGGAGGGCGTGGCTGGGGCGCGCCTTGTCCATGTCGACGGGCGTCCCAAACACGGCGCGCGCCAAGGTGCTGGTCGGAATGGCCTTCCTGGCCTACCACCAGGGCAACGTTGACCAGGCCGTTCTGCTTGGTGAGGAGGGGCTGGTGGTGTCCCGGGCCTCTGACCATGCGCCTGGGATTGCCCTCTCGCTCTACCTGCTCGGCCTGACCGCAGAGGACGCGGGGCGGTATGACGAGGCGTAGCGCCGGTTCAGGGAGGCGCTGGCCCGCTACCGCGACCTTGGCGACCCGGCATGGGCGTCGCTCGCGCTTGACCACCTCGGGGTGATTGCCTTCGGGCGGGGGGATCTCGATGAGACAGTGTCGCTCTGCTCTGAGGCCTTGGACACGCAGCAGCAGATTGGCCACTGCTTCGGGAGTGCGCTCTCGCTGATGTACCTCGGTCACGCGATGCAAGGGCAGGGCAACTGGGCACCGGCGGCAGCTGCCTACGCCGAGAGCTTGGACCTGCTGCGGGGAGAGGACTTCAAGCAGGGCATCGCGGAGGTCCTTGCGGGCGTGGCAATCCTTGCCGGGGAACACGGCATGTGGGAGCAGGCTACCCATCTCCTCGGCGCTGCTGAGGCGCTGCGCGAGATGATTGGCCTCGCCGTCCGGCGGATCGAAGCTCACCGCTACGACCATGCTGCCAGCGCGGCGCGGGAAGCGCTCGGGGAGACCTCGTTCGGCGCGGCGTGGGCTGCAGGGAGGGAGCTTCCGGTCGAGCAGACCATCGAAGGGGCGGCGATGCTGGCCCGGACGTTTGCCAGGCCGGTCCAGTGGGGAGCCCTGGATCCAACGCCCCAGAGGGAGGCTGCTCCGAGCCCCTCCCCCGACAGGCCGCTCCTCACGCATCGCGAACACGACGTGCTGCGCCTGATCGCTGAGGGGAGATCTAACCGCGAGATCGCCGAGGCCCTGTTCATTAGCCCCCGCACGGTCGGCACCCATGTCACCGCCATCCTCAGCAAGCTCGACGTGAGCTCTCGCACGGCCGCCGTCTCCGCCGCCCGCCGCCTCGGCCTCGCCTAGCCCCTCGTCTCCCCGGATCGGGTCCCCCGCCTACGTAGTTTTGCGCAGGCGACCGCCCTGCCACCCTCGCGCCAAACACGACTTTCTGACGATGCGGGATCTGAGGGCGGCCCGGATGATGGCTACGAGTCCCTGATAGAGATCGGGGGGCAGGGCAAGCGCCTCCGGCGCGGAGCCGCGGGGCAGCACGAAGGAGGACGTTGCGATGGTGCGACGACTGGACGGACGGAACCCTCAGCCCAAGACTGCCCGTAGGAGCGGGTCCGTGCTGCAACGCATTCGGCTCGGCGCGATTGCCATCGTCGCAGTCGCCGCCTTGACGCTCCCCGCCGGCACGGTCCTCGCTGACACTCAGCGGCTCCCCGACGCGGCCTGCAACGAGGGAACCCTCGGGACGGGCAAGCGAGGTCCGGTGCCGCACCGCCACGACTTCGACCGGGATGGCGAGTTCGGCTGTTACCACCGCAACCCGGCGCTCCCAAGCCAGCGGAGCGAGTGACCAGAGGGGCCAGGGCCAGCACGTCGCCCCCGGTTTGGACCTTGAGAGCTAGGGCCTCGACTGACCCTGGCTCTCAAGCCAATCGCGGTCGTCCCGACGTCGTCCGCGCTCGCCCGGATCGTCTGCCTGACCCAACAGCTCGCCGCAGGTCCACGTCACGCCCGATGTCCGGTACCCCGGATCTCGCAGGACAGCTCCCTAGCGGAGGAGCGTCGGGTCCAGACGACGCCACCTGCGCGATCCGGCATGGCAGCGCCACAGCCATCCAACGCGGTAGTTCCCCCGCGTTTCGCCCACGTCTCTCCGCCGGGTTCGTGGGTCGCACGGCGGAGCCGGGCGTCGTGGTCAGGGCCTGGGCGGACGGCCGTTGTAGTGGAGGAGGTCTCCCTGCGCCACCAGGATCCGGACGACGCGGCCGACCACCCACCGCCATGCCGCCTCCCAGGACTGGGTCAGCGCGATCCGGTTGGGAAGCCAAGCCCGGGGCGCGAGCGGGGAGGCGGCCGCCGCGAACGAGACGGTTCCGGCCGGAGCCGCCTCCGGCGAACCGGTGTCGTCGTGCAGCACCCGGATCTCGGTCCAGCCGGGGGGACGACCGGGGGCGGCCAGGCCGCCGGTTGGCGCCTGGGCGGCTGCGAGGACGACGAGGGCGACCAGGACGGCCACCCGCGCGGCAGGGGAGCACGGGAGGGAGCGGGAGTGGTGGTACGCGAGATGCATCCGAGCCTCCTTTCGCGGTGGTTGACCAAAGAGCGGTGGTGTCAGCAGCAGATCCTGCCAGGTGGTGCCATGGTGCGCCGGGTCGGCGAGAACCGCCGCCAAGCGCGGGACGTCGAGGCTGTTGGCTGCGCAACAGGACGACGGTGACCTGTCGAGGAGGCGCTCCTGGGCTCACCCGAACCAGGTCACGGCTCCGTCCCAGACCGCGTGGGCGGCGATGGGAGCAGCGAGGCCGCGGGTCCGCCCGAACAGCCAGCCCAGCCCGATCCCGAGCGCCAAGATCGTGCGCAGGGTGGTCAATGCCTCAACCAGCCCCTGCCCCTGATCGAGGACCAGCAGCGGTAGGTGGATCAGGGCGAAGGCGGCCGCGCTGAGGAGGTTGGCCGTCCACGCGTCGCCGCACCAGGCCCAGAGTCGCGCCATCAGGTAGCCCCGGTAGAGGGTCTCCTCGACGGCAGCCGTCGCGAGCGGCCAGACGAGCGGGCCGTAGACCGAGACGGGGTGCAGTTCGTGTCCACGTAGGACCCAGGCGGCGAGCAGGGCGGCGGCTCCGGCGCCGAGGGCGAGGTCGCGCCCCAGGATCGCGAGGCCGTGGCCGGGGCGAGGGCGGGACGGTGAGAGGCTGAGCCAGGGTCGAGGCCGGCGCTCGACGAGGGCCACGGCGAGGAGGACCGGGCCGAGCCAGAGCAGCGGTTTAGCCACCAGCGCATCCGTCCACCCCGGCAGATCCGTCATGGCCCGGTAGAGGGTCCAGGCGAGGGTGATGAGCGCCGTTGTGGTGACGGCGGCGACCGGCAGATCAGCTCCCCAGGTGAGCAGATGCCGGCGCTGCCCTTGCGCGTCAAGCGGCTCACGCTCGGTGATCCCGGGGACCATGGTCGCCTCCTCGTCGTCGCTCACCTGGGGAGTCGATACCTCGTTGGGGCTCCACTCTGCCGGGGCGGGGCACCGATCACCACACGCAACCCACGCAACGACCCACGCATCAACGGATTGCGTGGGTCGCCGATCGGGCGTAGGATGGGGCCACGCCATGCAGGATCCGGTCAACCACGCCACCAGGACGGCATGGGCCGATGGGCAGTACGAGCTGCTCGACGCCGCGCAGACCGAGGGGCGGATCCGCGTTGCCGGCTCGGACGGCTCGTTCTGGAACTGGGAGGGCGCCACCGTGCAGCCGGCGCGGCTGGCGCGCGGCCTGGCCCGGGCCGTCGAGCGGCGCGGCGGGACGATCTACGAGCGGACGCGGGTCGCCGACTACGTGCCGGGTCCGGCGCCCAGGCTGGTCATGGATTGTGGCGACGTGCGGGCGAGGCGTACCTGGCCGCCTTTCCCCGGCTTCGGCGGCAGATCGTGCCCTTGACCTCTCACATGATGGTGACCGAGCCGCTCGGCGCGGAGTGGTGGGCCCGGATCGGGTGGGCGCGCCGGGAGGTGGTGGGCAGCTTCGGCACGACGGGCGGCTACCTTAACCACACCGCCGACGGGCGGATCGCCTTCGGGTCCTACCGCGCCCGGTACCCGGTTCAACTCGATGATCACCGACGCCATCGACCGCCACGAAGTGACGTTCGCGCACGCCCGCCGGGCGGCGCTCGAGTGGTTTCTCGCTCTGGAGGGGGTGCGCTTCACCCACGCCTGGGGGGCGTCTTCGGTGTCCCTCGGGACCACATGTCGGTGATGGCGTACGACCGGCGGACGGGCGTGGCGACCGGCCACGGCTACACCGGCGAGGGGTGGCGACGGCCAACCTGTCCGGCAGGGTGCTGGCGGACCTGATCACCGGGACCGAGTCGGAGCTGACGGCCCTCCCCATGGCCGTCCACCGGCCGCGGCTGTGGGAGATCGAGCGGCTGCGCTGGCTGGGGGTGCGCTTCGTCACCAGGAGCCGCCAAGGGCTGCTACGTCGGGTCGAGCTCACCGGGCGCTACCCGGAGCGGCCGGCGCTCGCCCAGCGTCTGTGGGACTTTTGACCGCCTTGCGTGGAAGATGGGGCGCCCATGCCCATGGGAGACCCGGTCCCCAGGTGGCGGAGATCGCTCCCGCTCCGGGAACGCCAGTTGGTGCTCGTCCGTGTCTCTGGTCACCACCGGGCGGGGTGGGGTGCGTCGCTGCCGCCGAGAGGCGCCGTGCCGGGTGGTGATGGTCGCGGTTCGAGTCAGGCATCTACCGGCCAGGTTTTCGTCCCGTGCGCGTTGCGCTGGCGGGACCGTGATCCCGGGTAGGGTCCCGCACCGGATGTGGCGCCCCATGGCGAGCGTCCCGGCGTGGCTGAGGGATGCCGCCGTCTGCGCGAGGCACTTGCGGACAGGGATCTGACGTAACACGACGCCGAGTGGCGCTGATCCAGGCGCCGGCAAACGCCGGTTCGGATTGAGGCCCGAGGCCAGTCGACCGGAAGCCTGACGTCGCCTCCGACGACGATCTTGTAGAACGGGCCTCGGCTAGCGCCAGCAGGCGCAGCACAGCAGAGAAGATCCGCTGCCCCTACTGGCGAGCTCGCTGCTGTCTTGTGTCTTAGGGCTAGGTGATCTCGAACTTGAGGCCAGTGAGGAACATCTCGTTGGCGTAGGGGTTGGGCGATGAGAGGAAGACCTCGACCCGCCACAGGCCCGTGACATGACTGGTGTCCATGGCAGTGCCCGTGACGGGCAGGGCCGGGATGAGGGGCGCCTCCAATCGGCGTCCTCCGTCGATGGCTGTCCCGGATGATGCGGTGAGACCCGTGGCGTCGTCCACGGCGTAGGGGTAACCGCCCGGGGTCAAGTAGAGCAACCTCAGGCTGTACTCCAGGGGGATGTTGCTGAGGAGGTCAACCACGGGCTGCAGTCCGCGCGTCTCGTCAAGGCTGAAGCTCGTCTGGTACGGGGTCGTGCCGGCGTTGGTGTACGCGTACAGCTGCAGGCGGGCCGTCGGATACGCGGTGACGCAGGAGCCCTGCTGGCAGATCTGGCCGCTCGCACAGGCGTTGCCGCACTCCCCGCAGTGGTTCGGGTCGTTCATGAGGTCGACGTCGATGACGTCGCCGTGGTGGGTGCTGTGGACTCCAGTGGCACTGTCGGCCACGGTCATGTACTCCCACTCGTTCGTATCGGAGCTGGTACGGTGGCAGATCCAAACCTTGTCGTCTCCCGCGGCGACCTGACGGCCACCGTCCCCAACCCGCGCAACACTCGGCGCCGCGACGCGGTACGACCGAGCACCCGGACCATCTCGTCAAACCGCTGCCCGTCCATCCCCATCTCTCCCTTGTGTCACGACGGCCTTCCGCGGGGCCACTCGCCGCCGTCCGTCTCGGTCCGCACCGGACCTGCACCGACGTTAGGGCCTGGAGTGGCCAGCAGCCACACGCAACCCACGCAAGGCCCCACGCTTTCACCCGTTGCGTGGGTTACCTTCCAGGCGTAGGATACGAGGGCGCAGACGGAGGTTCAGGGATAACAGGACGGTAGGGGCTATGAGCGCCACCCGACGTGCCGACGATGCGACCGACGCGTCGACGTTCGGGAACCTCTTGCGGCGCCACCGGATGGCCGCCGGACTGTCGCAGGAGGAGCTGGCCGAGCGCGCGGGTGTGAGTGCCCGCGGCATCAGCGACCTGGAGCGTGGGGTGCGGACCGGACCCCGCAAAGACACCCTTGCGTTGCTGCTCGACGCACTTGGGCTTCCCCCACCAGAGCGATCGGCACTGCTCGCCGCTGCCCGACGCGCCCCTGCCCGGCGATCATCGCCAACGGCTGCCGATGACACGCCGTTAGCACCACTGCCTCGCCCGCTCACCCCCCTCATCGGGCGGGAGCGGGAGATGGCGGCCGTGCGGGATCTCCTCCTCTGCCCTGACGTGCGCCTCGTGACGCTCACCGGACCTGGTGGCACGGGAAAGACCCGGCTTGCCCTCCAGGTCGCCGACGGGCTTGCCGCCGAGGTCGTGGACGGCGTGACCTTCGTCGGGCTTGCCGCGATCGCCGATCCTGATCTCGTTCTGCCCGCCGTAGCCCAGGCCCTCGGGGTCCGCGACGCAGGTGACTGACCCTTGGCCGAGCAGCTAGCGGCGGCGCTTGCAGAGCGCGAGTTGCTGCTGGTGCTCGACAACGTCGAGCAGGTGGTCGAGGCCGCGCCTCAGATCGCCGCCCTCCTTGCCGCCGCTCCTCGCCTCACGGTGCTGGCCACCAGCCGTGTTCCGCTGCGCCTGTCCGCCGAGCGTCGCTTCCCCGTGCCCCCGCTCTCCTTGCCCGCCCCCGGTACGTTCCGGTCCATCGAGGAGCTCGCGAGATCGGAGGCGGTCAGCCTCTTTGTCGAGCGGGCTCAAGCCGCTCGACCAGACTTTGCCCTCACCGGGACGAACGCCGACGCTGTGCTCGCGATCTGCGCCCGCCTTGATGGGTTACCGCTGGCGATCGAGTTGGCCGCTGTCCGCGTAACACACCTGCCTCCTGCAGCCTTGCTGGAGCGGCTGGAGCACCGCCTTGCCCTGCTGACGGGCGGGGCGCAGGACTTGCCCGAGCGACAGCACACGATGCGGCGCACGATCGAGTGGAGCCATGACCTCCTCACCGCTGAGGAGCAGGTGTTCTTTCGGCGCCTCGCCACGTTCGTGGGCGGCTTCACGCTGGAGGCGGTGGAGGCGGTGGTGGACACGCCGGCAAGCCACCGGCTCGACGTGCTGGATGGCGTGGCCTCGCTGGTGGACAAAAGTCTCCTCCGGGAGGAGGACGGTCCGGACGGGAAGCCGCGTTACCTGATGTTGGAAACGATCCGCGAGTACGGGTTGGAGCGTTTGACAGCCAGCGGGGAACAAGACGCGATTGAGGTGCGCCACGGAAGGTATTACCTCACGCTCGCTGAGGCGACCGAGCCCGCCCTCTCAGGGCCGGAACAGGCAGTGAAGTGCGATCGGCTTGAGGCCGAAGAGAGCAATCTGCGGTCTGCCCTTGCCCGAGCGGTGGCGCACGACCCGGAAGCGGCGTTGCGGCTGGCGGGCGCGCTGTGGCGCTTTTGGGAACTTCGGTGCCGCTATGCTGAGGGCCGGGCATGGCTGGAACGGTCCCTGGCGGTTGGCGGCGGCGATGCTGCGGTACGCCTGAAGGTACTGCACGGGGCGGGGACGATGGCCTGGGGGTTGGGGGACTACGCGGCGTCGAACCACTTCCATGGGGAGGCCCTCGAACTGGCACGCCAATGTGGGAACCGTCCGGCCGAGGCCTTCGCCCTCAACAACCTCGGCGTCCAAGCTCTTGATCGCGGCGACCTCGTGCCGGGCGCGCTCCACCTTGAAGCGTCGCTCGCCCTAGCCAAGGAGTTAGGGGACGAGCGGACCGTGGCGTACACGCTCCACAACCTCGGTGAGCTGGCCAGGTATCGGGATGAACCAGAGCGGGCGGCTGCCCGATACGAGGAAAGCCTCAATCTCCTAACTGCCCTCGGCGACGAGTGGATTGGCATGTTTCCGCGGACGATGTGGGCGCTAGCGTTGCTGCGGCTCGGCGAGTTCCACCAAGCCAGCCTATTCCTCCGAGAGAGCCTTGAGCGCTGCAAGCAGTTAGGCAACTACCGAGCGCTGGCATACGCCGTCGAAGGGGGGGTCCAAGTCGCGCACCGGTTGGGCATGCCGGCTCCAGCAGCACGACTCCTCGGCGCGGCAGACGCGCTCCGCGCGGGAGGCGCGGGTCCGCTATCACCTTCCGACGTGGCGCTACACGGGCGTGTCGTCCAGTCTGTTCGGGACGCCCTCGGGGATTTGGCCTTCGCCGCCGCTTGGGCGGGTGGTCACGCACTCGCTCCGGACAAGGCCATCGACGAGGCGCTGGCGATGGTGAACCTACTGACCGACGGTGGCGCGCCAGAGCGTGCCCCGCGCGAGACACCCATCCCAACGGTCACGCCTTCCACGGAGTAACAGAGCTGAGAGATACCTCTCGTCACCCCACATCCTCGTGACGCATGTCGTCACGTGCCACGCCCCGGCTGCAGGCGCGTCGCCCCCAACCGATGGGTGGCCAACGGGTCGGGGGCGGTCTCTCTCCTGCAGGTGGACGTGGGGCTGGTGGCATCAGGCAGGACCCACGCCGAGACCGCGGAGGCCTTCTTCCTCAGCAAGTGCTCCGTCGCCATCCACCTCACCAACATCCTCGCCACGCTGGAGCTGGCCAACCGCGCCGAGACCGCAGCCTGGGCCGTCCGTCACGGCGTGGCCTAGCTTATCCCTCGCTTCGCACTGCAGTGTGCCGCCACTTCCCCCGCTTGCGAGCTCTACGTACTGCGGGCGCTCGACCCGTTTACGGACTTCGCACGATGTGCGGCCATGCCGGGTAGCGCACGATGGAGGGGGCCCGAACACGAAGGGATCGTTGCCCGAAGGGCGCACACCAGGAGGAGTCAAATGATCCCCTACCATCCCTTTCACGGCGAGCGCGCGTTCCGGGAGCGCCAGGTCCACATGTTGCGCATGGTAGGCGACTACGGCCGCCTGGTTGGCCACCGGCTGGCAGCCGAGGATCTCCATCGCGTGGCGGTCGCCTACGCGGAGCGGGAGCGACGCCTGGCAGAACCGGGGCTGCGGCGTCCCGGGATCGGGCTGCGAGTCTCGTCCCTCCGGGAGGCAACCGGCGCGGCGCTGATCCGCGTCGGGGAGCGGCTGCGCGGCGCCCCTCTGCCGGCCGTCGCCCCCGCCGAGGCCCCGCTCGCCTGAGGCAGGCTCCTCCCCGATCCGGCCGGTTCGGCACACCGGACTGTGGGCGGCCACCGGCCGGACGGGAGAGCGTCGCGAGGCCGGAACCGGTCACCGTAACGGTTCCGGACACGGACTCGCCGATCGGCCGGGGGCAGGAGCCCCGGCGTGGTTGTCACGCTGCCCAACCCCGCGACCCTTCGCCCAGCGGTCCGGCCGGTCGTGCCCGACG
>JALYMD010000556.1 GCA_030773875.1 Chloroflexota bacterium
ATCGTTCGCGTTCACGTCGACGAGGTAAAGGGGGGCGTGATCTGTGGCAAAGGTGATGGGATCGGTCTTGACGACAAGGGTTGCCGATCCCACCTTGATGGCCGCCGCATCCCGACCGAGACCCGGCCCCACGAGAACCGAGGGGTCGGAGACCGCGTACTCATCCACTAATCGGCTGAGAAGCGCCGACGGCAAATTTGCCGATAGCCAGCGGCTCATCAGGTTTCACTGGCTGGCCAGAGGGTCAGGCAAAGGGATCGCCAGCACCATTGTCGGGCCAGAGTTCGGTGTCATCTGTTGACCCGCCGAGGTGGTCCAGCTGGCTGATCCGCAACTCCGCTTGCTCGAGAAGAAGAGTGCACCGTTGTTCCAGCCGGACGCCGAGTTCGTAGTAGGCCAGAGATGTATCCAGCGGCAGTCCGCCCTGCTCCAGACGCGCCACGACCTCTTCCAATGAAGCGTATGCCTCCTCGAAAGTTCCTTCATCCAGTGCATCCTGCCACTCGGCGACGGGATCAAGCGGCGGCCCCTCTGCTCTCCTACTCACACTGGCACCTGACTCCCATGTCGGACGCGGCTTCGAACTCCGGTGGCCCGGGCCTCGATCGAACCCGAGGCAAGGTGGATCTGCAGGTGGTCGCCCGATCCCACGTCGTGAACGTCGAAGATCGGATGCCCCGAGCCGTCATGAACTACGGCATAGCCGCGATCGAACGTCCTGGCTGGATGCAGGATTGCCAAGAGGCTGCGTTGGTTGGCCACGTGGCTCCGGCGGGCTTCAACCAGATCTCGGCCTCGTCTCTCTAGCCGATCCGACAAATTGGCAACCAAGCGGTGGGTGATCTCGACCTGGCGGCGTGGCGTCAGGCGGCTAAGGCGGTCACTGAGGAGTTCTACCTCCTCGCGCCCCGACTCGACGATGTCGGTCATGGCGTCGCCCAGTCGTTCACCTAGATATGTCAGCTGCTGGGCGATCTCCGTGACAGAGGGAGCACATAGCTCCGCTGCTGCGGAGGGCGTCGGAGCCCGAAGATCCGCGGCCTCGTCGGCTAATGACCAGTCGGTCTCATGCCCGATTCCCGCCACAACCGGCACCCGGCAAGCGAAAATGGCTCGCACGACGCGTTCGTCGTTGAAGGCCATGAGGTCCTCTGGGGAGCCGCCACCACGGGCAACAATGACCACATCGACCCGCCTCTGTTCCTGGATCGCCTCGATCGCTGCCACGATGGCTCCCGGCGCATCGTGACCTTGGACGGGGGTCGGCGAAAGGATGAGTTCCACCAAGGGATATCGCCGGGCGAGAACGTTCTGGATGTCGTGCCAAACGGCACCGGCCGGAGACGTGACGACCCCGATGACCTTCGGCGCCGGGGGCAACGCGCGCTTCCGGCTCGGCTCGAAAAGGCCCTCGGCCTCAAGCCGCTGCCGGAGTTGCTCGAGTTGGAGCGCGAGGATGCCGAGCCCGGCCGGCTGGACCGAGTCGGCATAGAGTTGGATGGAGCCGTCCCGCTCGTACAGCGACACCCGACCATGTACGGCGACCGCGTCACCCACCTGGGGTAGGTAACGCTGCCGAGCTGTGTGGGATCGGAACAGGGCGCACTTGAGTTGCCCATGGTCATCACGAACGGTGAAGTAAATGTGCCCGGACTGAGCGCGGAACGCGTTCGAGACATCACCCTCAATCCACACGTCGGCGAGCAGCGCATCTGTCTCAAGCACCTCCCGCACGTAGGAGGTGAGGAGCCCAACGGGAACGACGCGCGCGCTCACGCGCCGAAGGTGTCCTCAAGCGACACCCGGAACAACGGCGAACCGTACTCGACTGCCTCCCCGTTAGAAACGAGGATTTCGGCAATAACCCCAGCCCGGTCGGCGACGATCTCATTCATGATCTTCATCGCCTCGATGATGCCAACGACCTGGCCGGCTTCGATCCGCTCTCCGACGCTCACGAATGGCGGATCGCCGGGTGATGGCGACGCGTAGAACGTGCCGATCATGGGCGCCGTGATCAAGCTTTCGGCGACTCTCGGTTCGGCTGCGGGAGACGATATAGGCAGGGTCGGGAGCGGTGCTGACGGAGCGGCAGTGACGGAGTGACCATCGCCTCGGAGGCGGATGGAAACATCACCAAATGAGAGATCTAGTTCCCGAATGCCGCCGCTGCCCATGAGGCCGATAAGCGTACGCACCGCCTCGACCACGTCGCTGGTCGTGCGGGGGTCGCCCTCTCTGTCGTTGCCTCGGGCGGGAGCGTCGTCAAAGGACACTTAGTAGACTCGCTCGATGTAATCGCCCGTCCGAGTGTCGACCTTAAGTTTGTCGCCCTCGTTGACGAAGAGCGGCACACTCACAACCAGACCGGTCTCCATCGTGGCCGGCTTCGTGCCGCCAGTGGCGGTGTCCCCCTTAAAGCCTGGGTCGGTTTGAGCCACCGTCAAGGTGACGGATGTCGGAAGCTCAATGTCAATCGGCTCGCCGTTATAGGTCATGAGGTCGACGACATCGTTCTCTTTCAGGTACTTCGCCACGTCGCCGACAGACGACTCGTCCAACTCAATCTGTTCAAACGTGTCGGTGTCCATAAAATGGTATCGACCACCTTCGGCGTACAGGAACTGGACATGCGCGCGCTCAAGGCGCACAGCGTTGAACCTCGCTCCGGCTTGCACGGTGTGGGTGGTGGTGGAGCCGGTCCGCAGATCCCGTAGCGTCATGCGCAACTGCGCCGAGCCGCGGCCTTGCTTGTTGTGGGAGAAGTCGATCACTTTGACCAAGCGACCGTCGAGGTCAAACGTCGAACCCTTCCGAATGTCGCCAGTATCGATCATGTGACGTTTCCTCCATTCTGATGTGCCATGGTGTGTTTCGGGGCTTGGGTGAGCAGCCGGTAGCCGTCCGCCTCAACGACAACCACGTCCTCGATGCGTACGCCTCCCCATTCCCTGAGGTAAGCGCCCGGCTCCACCGTCAGAACCTCACCCGCCTGCAGGATGTCCTCAGACATTTTGCCTACGCTTGGCGCCTCATGGACCCGCACCCCGAGGCCATGGCCGACCCCGTGCGTGAATGCATCGCCGAGGCCCGCTTCTTCAAGCACCGAGCGAGCGGCGGCGTCGACATCCTTCGCCGGAACCCGGTGACGGATAGCTCCCAATGCCGCACGCTGGGCGGCTTCAACCGAAGCGTACACTCGTCGAAGGTCCTCGGTCGGATCGCCGACCCAGGTCGTCCGCGTAAGGTCGCCGTTATAGCCGTCCACGTGAGCGCCCATGTCTATGATCACGGGTTCGCCCGGTTCGATCGGGCGCTCCGTTGGAGCATGGTGGGGGCGGGCGGCATGAGGGCCCGCAGCCACGATGGCCGGAAAAGCCTCCCTCTCCGCTCCCCGGTCCCGTAGCTCCTGTTCAATCCGTCGCGCCAAATCGCGCTCCGTCGTGCCCGCTTCCAGCTTATTCGTTGCAGCCAGGTAGGCCTCGTCGGTGATTGAGATTGCCCGGGCTAGCGCCTCTAGCTCAACCGGCTCCTTCACGGACCGTAGTTGATCCACCGCAAAACCCAGAGGAACCAGATCCGCCTCACCATCGAGTCCAGAGGTGAGGTCGCGGTAGGTTGCGTAAAGTAGGGCTTCGTCTTCAAACCCAATACGCTTCCATCCGAGGTCGCGGAGCACCTGAACGAGAAATGCTGCCCACGGCCTCGTCCAGGCCTTCGCCGTGTAGGCGCGAGCCTCCGCCTGGGCCCAAGCCACGTTGGTCGCTCCGGTGTACAGGAGCGCATCGGACGAGCCGATCAGAAGGACGCCGGCAGACTCGTTCGGCGGCGCATCCTCGCCCGAGTATCCGCTGAGATAGAAGCGGTTGGACGGATGGGTAATGAGGATGCCGTCGAGCTCGCCTTCGGTTGCAAGATCGCGGACTCGTTGCAGACGCCCACTCATGCCCGTGAATGCTCTCCTGCGGCTTCCCGCTCGATGAAGAATCGAAGGGCGAGTCTGTACCCCTCAATGCCTAACCCGGCGATCTGACCGAGTGCGATGGGAGCGATCAGCGAGCGATGCCGGAAGGTCTCACGGGCGTGGATGTTCGTGACGTGAACTTCCACAACAGGACGCGCGACGGCAGCGAGTGCGTCACGCAGTGCCACGCTCGTGTGGGTGAGGCCACCCGGGTTCGCGATGATACCACAGCATTCTGGCCCACGATCCTGGACGATATCAATCAGTGACCCCTCGTGGTTCGACTGGAACGTCTCCACCTCCAGACGTGGGGTTGCCTTGTGGCCCATGTCCTTCAGCGACTCGTTCAAAGCCGTCAGCGTCGTGGCCCCGTATAGGTGAGGTTCCCGCGTTCCAAGCAGATTGAGGTTGGGACCATGGATCACAAGGAGACGACGTGGCTGCCCTTCCTCGCCAGCCGGAGGTAAGGACGGTGACTCAGCCGCCGTCACGCGGCGCCCAGGGAGTCGGAGAGGCCTACTGGGCTACCGCTGTCGGCCAGAGCAGGCACGAAGGCACGCGCGGGATAGGACTGGTCTGACCCCTTCGGGGTCACGCGACCCGTGAAGACGAACACTGGCTCAAGAAACTGCTCCTCGCCGGGGAGTCCGCCGGTCGTGTATGCGATGCCGATGCTCGTGTATTCGGCCGTGCCGACGACTTACGAACCCTGCGGGAAGCTCTCCTCGCCGAAATCGGCCTCGATGTAGCCCTCGCCCCGCTCGATTTGCCGCCATGCTTCTTCAGCGGAGCGGAGTTGATGGCGTTCTTCCCGAAGAATGGACGCCCACCGAGAGGAGGCTTCGAGGACCGTCCCGCCGGGACCTAGGGACACTGTGACGCTAGGATAGGCCGCGAGCAGTGGTTCTGGTTCCGCCGGCCGGAAAAGGACGACAACCCGGGCGCTCTCCTCTGTCCGGCTCACGACGGTGCCGTCGCCGAGGTCCGGGGGGAAGAGGCAGGCCTCACGCAGCCAGTCTCGCGCGAGTGCCACCGCCTCGTCGTCGTCAGGGGGATTCCCCTCTCCTGCAGGATCGGCGGAGATGTACTGGATCAGGGCGGGCGTGACAAACAGGTCGCCGTTTCCGGAGACGACGAAAGTCTCTTCACCCCGATCGTCAACTTCGCCGTCGATCCCCAGTCGCTCCGCCAGCGCCGCGGTTGCGTCGGCAGTCGGGGCAGGCGGTACCAGGCGGTAGACGGGCGCCTCAGAGGAGATGCCAGTGAAACCGACGGTGAGGGTGGATTCCAGCCGAAAGCTGAGTCCCTGCTCGTTGGTGGTCGGAAGATCCGCGGGCGGCAGTTGTTCTGCGACCTCGCCGGACGCTCCTCCCTCCACGTCCTTGTCCTTCTCCTCAGCGGCCGCCGCCTCCTTGGCCGGCTCGAGTTGAGGGCAAGCCGTATCGGCGGAGGCATCAGGCGTCCCTGCCGGAATGATGGGGAAACTGGCCGCCGCAGGCAATGGGTTCGCGACACCGTCGAAGCAGGACAGACCACCGACGATCACGGCGACAAGGAGCAGGAGACGGGCTGCGCGGTGCGACCCGCTCAAACGGTTGACGGAAAAGATCATTTGAAGCAAAGCAGGGGATTCCTCCGTAGCAGCAGGATCTATCGCGCGACGGGATCCAGTTCGATGATGCGGCGCAACTCGACAATCTGGTCCCGCAGCAAGGACGCCTTCTCAAATTCCAGGTCCCGAGCAGCCGTCTTCATCTGAGACTCCAAGTCCTTCACCATCCGAGCCAGTTCGTCTCGCGGGATTTCGGCGATGACGCCCGGCTGCGAACCGGAGCCAGTCCGGTACTCCACCTGCTCCTCTGCCACGGCACGGACGCGGTCGGTGAGGTCCTTGATCTCTTTGACAATGCCGCGCGGCTGAATGCCATTCGCCTCGTTGTGAGCTAATTGAACGGCACGGCGGCGATAGGTCTCATCGATGGCGGCTTTCATCGATCGCGTCATCGTGTCGGCGTACATGACGACCTGTCCATCGACGTGGCGAGCCGCGCGGCCGATGGTCTGGATCAAAGAACCTTCGGAACGAAGGAAGCCTTCCTTATCGGCGTCCAGGATGGCCACCAGCGAAACCTCTGGCAGATCCAGTCCCTCTCGGAGCAGATTGATGCCCACGACGACGTCATAGACGCCCAGCCGGAGATCTCGCAAGATCTCAATGCGCTCCAGCGTGTCGATTTCACTATGAAGGTAGTGGGTCCGAACCCCCATCTCCTTCAGGTAGTCGGCTAGGTCCTCCGCCATCCGCTTGGTCAGGGTCGTGACCAGGGTGCGCTCACCCTTCGCGACCCGCGCGTTAATCTCTGTGAGGAGATCATCCACCTGCCCCTTAGTTGGGCGGACAGAGATGGCCGGATCGATCAGGCCGGTGGGCCGGATCACCTGTTGGACGATCTGCTCGCTGTGCTCCTGCTCGTAGGGTCCAGGGGTCGCGGAGACGAAGATGACCTGGTGAAGCATCCGCTCGAACTCGCTGAACGTGAGCGGGCGGTTATCCCGAGCGGAGGGCAGCCGGAACCCATGCTCCACCAGGACATCCTTGCGAGCGCGATCACCCGAATACATCCCGCGTACCTGGGGCAAGGAGATGTGGGATTCGTCAATGAAGAAAAGGCTATCGTCGGGGAAGTAGTCCAGCAGTGTTGAAGGTTGCTCGCCCGGTCGGCGCCGCGAGAGGTGCATGGAGTAGTTCTCGATGCCGGAGCAGTAGCCTGCCTCCTGCATCATCTCCAGGTCGTACATCGTCCGCTGGCGAAGGCGAGCCGCCTCCAAAATCTTGCCCTGGCTCTCCAACTCGGCCAGGCGCTGCTCCAGCTCTGCCTCGATGTCCTTCATCGCCACGGCGAGTTTGTCAGCACTCGTGACGAAGTGCTTTGCCGGGTAGATATCCATTTCAAGCCGCTCAACCAGGAGTTCTCCGGTCAGCGGATCCACCTCGACAATCCGCTCGACCTCGTCCCCGAAGAATTCCACCCGGACGGCAATCTCCTCGTAGGCAGGGAAGATTTCGAGCGTATCGCCCCGGACGCGGAAGCTCCCGCGGACCAACGTCAGGTCGTTCCGGTCGTACTGGATGTCGATCAAGTGTCGGATGACGCGATCCCGTCGCAGTTGGCCCCCTCGCCGGAGCGACACGACCGTCTTTCCATACTCCTCAGGAGATCCGAGGCCATAGATGCAGGAGACAGATGCCACGATCACCACGTCCCGGCGGGTCAGCAAAGACCTGGTGGCCGCGTGGCGAAGTTTGTCGATCTCCTCGTTGATGTCAGCGTCCTTCTCGATGAAGGTGTCGGTGCGGGCGACGTACGCTTCAGGCTGGTAGTAATCGTAGTAGGAGACAAAGTACTCCACGGCGTTATGCGGGAAGAACTCTTTGAACTCGGCGTACAGTTGGGCGGCAAGGGTCTTATTGTGAGCGAGCACGAGGGTGGGCCGATTGACCCGCTCGATCACATTGGCCATCGTAAACGTCTTACCTGAGCCCGTGACGCCGAGCAGGGTCTGGAACGTCTGGCCGTCGCTGAGGCCCTCTACAAGGCCGTCGATCGCTCGGGGCTGATCTCCGGTCGGGTGCAAATCAGAGACGATTTTGAAGTCGGGCATGGAGTCTCCACGGCGACGTAACGTCGCTCCCAGAGTGGGGGAAAGTGTTCGCATTATACCCGGTGGGGCTCGCAGACTGCCGCCGTCCTGGCGGTGGCGCCAAGTGCGTTAGCGGACCCGGTAAAACTCGGCGTCGTCGCTGCCCATGCCGATCACGTCGTCGATGTGCCGGACTGCCCAGCGCTGCCCCGCCCAGAGCAGCCGGGCCGTTGCTTCCTCCCGGTCGCACCAGGCGCTGTCGGCGTACTCCTCGCCGAGTTGGACGCGAGCGCGCGGCGCCACCGTGAACGCGAAGACCGGCGCCAAAATAATGGTATCGCTTTGGTGGTCGTAGAACTGGTTGATGTAATCCGCGGAGTAAACATCTACCGCCGTCAGTCCAGTGCGCTCCTTGAGCGCCCGCTCCGCCGCAGCGATTGCGGTCTCACCCGGCTCAATCTTGTCATGGATGCCCTGCCAGGTGTTGCCGAGCGGCACGTCAGGTCGTCGAAGGAAGAGGAGGAACTGGACGCGGGCGTTGATGCGTCGGAAAACATAACCATCGACGATATCGGAGGCGATGTTCGGCATCCCGCTCTCCACTGCCGCGATCCCGGCCGGAGCACTAGGACGCGGCTAACCCTGAGGACACGATTGCAAACGCGGACCGTGTGAAGGTGCTGCCCGGCTCATACTCGAAATCAGGCGGGGCCGATCCGCGAGTGGCGGACGATAGCATAGTGCCGAACGGACAGGCAACGGCGCCGGCCATCCTGGCCGGCCGGTTTTTAGAATCGAGGAGGCTTGCGGAAGCGATCGCGGAGTGATCCCACCCAGGCGGGCGGCGGAGGGTTGAGGTCGATGTCCCGGCCCCGCCAGCGCTTCACGTCTGATCGCCCGGGGCGCCGGTAGCGGCCGACAATCGGAGCAAGGAGTAACGAAACACTCGCAAGCGCGAGTAGCGTGGCGAGAATTGCGGATGCGTCCTTGACCAGCACCGCCAGGAGGGCAGCACCAATGGAGGCGAGGAGCATGGTCCCGGGACCCAACTGCTGTGTGGTCCGGAATGACCGGGAGATCGTCGACAGGCGGCTCCGGCGCTGCCGGGTCGTCTTTCGGCGGACATGATCGGCGAAGGAAGTTGGCTGGTCAGTGCGGTAGAGGATTTCGAGGACCTCGTCCTCCATCCGGCTCCGACGAGGCGGCTCGTTCCCCTCGCGCTGGCTCGATTCGCCCACAGTGCCCCTCCTCGTGGCCGGCGCCGGTTAGGCAGTCGGCGTCGAAGCGATCTCAGCGACGGCTGCGACGGCCGCGTCAATCTCGTCTTCGGTCGTGAAGCAGCCCGGACTCAAGCGGACGGTCCCTTCCGGGAAGGCACCAATGGTACGACAAGCGTCGGGCGCGCAATGCAAGCCGGTTCTGCAGGCGATGTCGAAAGACTGGTCAAGCACCGAGCCGACATCGGCCGGGCTCCATCCGTCAACGACGCACGATACCACGGCGGCCTGCGAAGCCTGATCCGGAGCCCTGCACACCCGCACGCCCTCAATAGCTTCCAGCCCCGCAATCAACCGCCGCGTGAGCCCGGTCTCCCTACTGTGTATTGACTCGACGCCCTGCTCCTCGAGAAAGCGGAGGCCCGCTGCAAGCGCCGCGATGCCGACCGTGTTAGAGGTGCCGCTCTCATACCGGTACGGCAGATCGGACGGTTGGGCGTCCTCTTCGGACCTTACCCCCGTGCCACCTAAGCGCTGGGGCGTGAACGTTTCCAGGTTGACCCGTGGCCCAACATACAGCCCGCCGGTACCCGGTGGGCCGAGGAGGCTCTTGTGGCCAGGGAATGCGAGCAGGTCGATACCCAGGGTCTGGACATCCATGGACATGGCGCCGAACGTCTGCGCACCGTCCACCAATAGCAGCGCGTCGTTCCGGCGAGCGATCTCTGCGAGTTGCGCGATGGGCTGCGTGGCCCCGTTGACGTTGGAGGCATGGGTTACCGCAATCAAGCGGAGCCTTGAGGATGCGGCGGCAGCGATGAGGTCAGGGTCCACGACGCCTTGAGGGGAACCCGCAACTTTCGTGACTTGAACGCCCTGCTCTGCCGCCACGTGGAGCGGGCGGGCGAGCGAGTTATGCTCCATGCTGGTGGTGATGGCCTGGTCGCCTGGCCGGAGGAGACCCCGCACCGCGAGATTCAGGGCGTCAGTGGCGTTGCTGGCGAAGACGACCCGTTCGGGCGATTCAGCGTTCATGAGGCGAGCTAGCCGAAGCCGGCAGTCGGCGATTGCAGCCGCGGCACCGGCGGCCATCCGGTGGCCAGCCCGTCCGGGATTGGCGCCAAGCGTTTGAAGAAAGGAGCCCAGTGTTTCGTAGACGGCTGGTGGTTTTGGCCAACTCGTCGCCGCGTTATCAAGGTAGATCATGGGAGGCTAGGCACCAACGTACCGGGCATAGAGGGAACGGGCCTGGATCGGGTCAGTCGTGCCCTTGACGATGGCGCGACCGTCGGGGAACACGGTTAATTCGTGATCGGACCCTGTCGGTCGGAAGCGGAGCAGGAATCGATTGGCGGCTGTATCCCCAACCGGGTCGAGCCGACGCCGCAGCTCCCCAAGATCCAGCTTCTGGGAAACCTGAGGGAGCACCTGCACGGCATCATGACCGCAGAGCGATGTGGTCTGGGCTGGCGCGGCGTGGTCCAGAAACGCAAAGTCCCGAAGGCCGCAGGTCGGACAAGACGCGAGCGGTGCCGGAAGCGGCACCCGATCCAGTGAGATATGCCAGAGATCGATGGCGAGGAGCGACGTATTGACGGCGGCCGTATCGCCGACAATCAACTTCATGACCTCGGCTGCCTGGAGAGCAGCGACCGTCTCAACGGCTGGCCCAATCACGCCGGCGGTGTCACAGGTAGGCGCAGAGCCGGCAGGGGGCGACTCAGGAAACACGCAGCGCAAGCAAGGGGACGACCCGGGACGAATGGTCATGGTCATGCCATAGCTGGCGATGACACCGCCGTAGACCCACGGGATGCCGTGCTTCACCGCGACGTCGTTGAGGAGATACCGCGTCTCGAAGTTATCTAGCCCATCCACGATCACATCGACATCGGCCACGAGCCGTTCGACATTGCTCGCGTTCAGGTCGGTAACCAGTCCCTCGACGACGACGTCCTGGTTGATGCGGCGGAGTTTCTCCTCCGCAGCCGCTGCCTTGGGGATCCTGTTCCGAACGTCCGCCTCGTCAAACAACACCTGGCGCTGCAGGTTGCTCAGCTCGACATAATCTCTATCGACTATCGTGAGCTGGCCAATACCTGCGCGAACGAGCAGGTTTGCACTGGCGCTTCCTAACGCTCCACAGCCCGCAACGAGTACCCGGCTCTGCAGCAGCCTCCGCTGCCCCTCGGGTCCAATAGCGGGAAGGATGGTTTGGCGAGCGTAGCGCTCCGCATGGATAGCTTGACCAGTCGCTCGCTCTTGAGCCGTGAGACTGGGAGATGACATGGGAGTGAAGCCGATCGCGAAGCCGCTCGGAGACAGGGGGCCGAGTCAGGGAAGTGACACTGATTATGGTACATTAGCCGTACGTTCCCCGCCAATCCGACGGGGCGGCGGACGCTCGGTCGCCGATTATGGCGGCTAACTCGTCTGCTCCGTCGATGGAGAAGTCGCCACTGTGTCGGACATGCGCTTTACGGTGGTTGACCCGGGCGGCACCATCAGCTTCACAGGCCCTGCTCACGCGCTCAAAATCCTTGCCGCCGCCTGCAGCCGTCAGCCGCGGGACTACCAAACCCTGATGCGCTACGCCGGAGAGTTGGACAGCCGGTTCGCCACGAGCGTGGTGCATGGACTCTCCGTGTTTGACGAGCACAATACCGTGAACGATTTGACGGCGATTCGGAGCCAGCTCGTTGCCGACGATATCGGCGCCGTGCCGCCGTTTCGCGTCCTCGATGAGCTGACCCGCCGGCGCAGCTTGGAGCCGGAACGAGCCGGTCTCGTCGTGTTCAACTTGAAGGCCCAGCGAATCGTTCAGGTGCAGAATAGCTACGCTGAGCTAAAGCGTGAGGATCGAGGCCGCCGTTGGCGTGACGGGCAGCCGACCGACGCGCTGTATCACTATCGTCTGCCAGCCGGCTGGTCCATCCTGCCCTAGGCGTGAAGCGAGGAACCCTGTCCTCTCAGATCCGCCTTCGCGATCCAGAGGATGGAACACGAGTGTGGCCGTGCACCGCCTAGGAACGCGGGTGCTTCCCGTTTCGATCCTTTGAAGAAGCCGTCCTGCTCCCTCGCTCCAGCGCGGAGCGGCGATTCCGGCCAAATCCACCGAGAAGCATCCGGCCCATCTGGTCGGTCAGTTTGCCGGGACCAAGCTCTGCCTCCGTCCCCTGGAGCAGTTCACCTTCGCGGGTCGTTTGGGTCGCCCAGTCCGCGCGGGCGTCACGGGCCGTCGTGAAGAACTCCGTGAGGCGCGCCGGCACCTCCTCCGATGGTGTCTCAAGGTCGGCTTGCAGGCGCTCAAGCACGTCGATGTACGTTGAGATCCAGCGCTTGATGGCGTTCCGGTTCGTCAGGACGATGTCGCGATGCATGTCGGGGCTGCCCGCGGCGAGACGGCTCATATCGCGGAAGCCACCGGCCGAGAGGGTTTTCATATCCCTCCACGATGCATCGCCGCTCACCGCGTTCATCAGCGCCGCCGAGAGCACGAATGGGAGGTGGCTAACACCCGCCACATAGGCATCATGCTCGGCCGGGTCGATGAAGTAGGCCTCGGCGTCCAGGGCTGCGATCATGCCTAGGACGTTGCGGATTGCTTCCTCGCCCGCACGGAGCGAGGGGGTCACGCACCAGGTGGCGCCTTTGAACAGGTCGGCCTCCGCGGCCTCGATGCTTTGCGCTTTGCCAGCCATCGGGTGCCCGCCGACGAAACCGACCGTTCGAGGCAAGAGTTCGTCGGCCCAGGCCAAGACTTCAGCCTTCGTGGATCCGGTATCGGTGATGGTCGTCCCAGCTTTGAGGTGGGGTGCGATGTCGCCAAAGAGTTCCTTGATTGCCGCAACCGGCGTTGCCAGGACGATGACATCTGCGTTGCGGACCGCTTTCGCAAGATCCCACTCGGTCCGGTCGACGGCGCCGAGCTTCTTCGCGTAATGCTGTTGCTCAAGATCGGTGTCGAAACCGGTAACTTCCAGGGCCGCGGCGCCGGTTTTGCCGTTAGCTTCCGACCAACGGCGCAGCCCCAGGCCGATCGATCCCCCAATCAGGCCAAGTCCAATAATGCTCACGCGCTGCATCACGCGGGCCCTCCTTATGGCAAAGCGCTATCTCGTAGAGCTGGTCCTCGGCGAAGCGTAAGGACTAGGTTTCGGGTTGGTACGGATCGGCACTGTTCCGCCAGATCCAACCTTCTTCGCCTTCCTCTGTTCTTACCCGAATCCACGTTTCTCCGTCGGGGCCGGTCTGCTCTTCTCCGAGGGATTGCAGGGGCGTTTGAGCCGTCAAGACAGTCACGATGTTGGCCTGAGTGCCCGGTTCCTGACGGAGGTTGACGGCGAGTTGGCTGTTCGACTGGAGGTCCGGCTGAAAGCCCGGCGTCGGCGTGGGGACGACGGTCGGGGTGGGTGTCGGAGGCGGCGGCGGAGCGGTCGGTGTCGGCGCCGGTGCGTCCCCCCCGGAGTCACCACTGGTTGCCGGGATCTGAGTCGACCGCGGCCTTTCTGTTGGGACCGGCGTGTTGGCGGCGACGAAATCGGAGGTGAAGGGGGCCAGGCGAGCGTAGATGGTGGTGAAGCCGCCGACACAGATGG
>JALYMD010000557.1 GCA_030773875.1 Chloroflexota bacterium
CGTGACCCGAGCCGACTCGGCAGCCGGATCAGGAGGCAACGACACGGCGGGTGCCGCCCCCTCGACGAACGCGGTACGGCGGGGGTCGACGGTACCGCGTGCCAGCGGACGGAGAGCTTCGCCGCGCTGGACGGAACGAACATCGTGGACGATCCAGGCGTGGGGCAGGGTGCTCTCGTTCTCGTAAACCGCGACCGCCGCATTCCGGAAGACCTCGCGCCGCCCCTCCGTCAATGCCACGACATCCTCCCGGTTAGGAGGCAGGCTGGCATCGACCAGGATGTACCGGACGTTGAGCAGGTTGAGCAGCGGGGACCGCACACCGGTGGGACGCACGTTCGCGACGTGGTACTCCTGCTGAGTGCCATTGAGGGTGGTCAGGAACTCCACGTAGCGCTCGAGTTGGACCGCCTTGTAGCCCTGGATGTCGTAGAGCCCGAGGCGGACAGCTCGCGCGTTGACGAGGATTGCCTGGATGTTCGGCTGAGTGCGGCGGTGCTGATAGGTCTGGGGCCTTGCCCCTTCGTCCGGGTGCGCGACGCCGCCGTACCCGACATAGCGGAACACGCCCTCCTCGGCCAGCCGGGCCTGCAGGAACTCGCCGGCCCCTCCCGGATCGGTCCGGGCGGCGTTGACCGCCACGGCCCGGTCGTAGATCGGGTCGGGGGGCCAGAAGCGCGCCCAGCCCGGGTCGAGGGGGCGGCCGAGCCAGGACTCGATGACCTCCTGCCCCGTCGGCTGCACGACGGCGACCGCGAAGATCAGGGCCGGGACCCATCGCATCACCCCCCGGAGCCCCGGACCCACCCTGGCATCTCGCGGCACCGCGATCGCGAGCGCGACCAGCCCGGTCACCGCCGTCGCAGCGATGAGCGGCGCCCAGCCGAGAACCTCACCACGCTGCCGGAGCATCGTCGTGACGGCCGCCATCGCCAGGAGCGGCACCGCCACGACCGGCAAGAGGCGTCGCCGGCCCCGCCACGAGCGCAGCGACTCGACCGCTGCGGCGCTCAGGATCGCCGGCCCGATCATCACGACCGCGTTCACCTGGTGAGGGGCGTGCTCGTGGAGCACTTGGAACCGCGGGAGGAGATAGAAGAGGCGGTGGATGGGCGTCGTGTCCAGGGAGAGAGTGAAGACGACAAGGGTCATCACCGCGAAGTAGGGAACCGCGAAGCGGCGCCGCGCAAGGGCGGGTGCCAGGAGGGAGAGGATGATCGCCGCCCCGCCGAGGGCGACCGCCCGGTGGCCGTAGCCGTCGCTCACGAGGTGATGCAGTAGATCGGCAAATGGATAGGGCGGGTAGTTGTGGCCGCCCGGAAGATCGTCGTAACGGCCCCCGGCGAGGTTCGTCTCGGGGTTGACAGCGAACCGCGGCAGGATGCCCGCCGCTCCGACCGCCAGCCCGAGCCCCAGGATGGCGATCCCGGTCGTGACACCGACCAGCAGGCGGGCCCGGAGATCGCGTTCCGGGCGCGGCGAGGAGAGCAGGGCTCGGTAGCCGAGGTAGGAGGCGACGAGGAGGAGCCCGTTCACGAGCCCCTGCCCTAGCCAGCCAGTGAACATCTGGTTCAGGGCTAGCCCAGTCAGAAACCAGGGAGCGACCCGGTCCTGCCAGCGCCCGGCTCGTAACGCGAGCTCGACCCCGAGCAGCGCCAGCGGGATCCAGGTTGCGAGCTGCACCCGGATGGTGCAGCAGTAGGTGTCGTGGTGGAGGAACGGCCCGAACTCGAAGACGGTGGCCGCGACAAGGCTGGCCAACGTCCCCAGCCCCAGGACCCGGGCGAAGGCATACGTCGAGAGGCCAGCGACAGCCAACTGGAAGACGACCATCGCCTTGAAGGCCGAGACGGCGGAGAGGAATGGGAAGAAGAGCATTGCCGGCAGGTACATCCAGCCCGACTCGGGGTCACCGGCGAACGGCGCGCCGCTGAACACGTGGGGATTCCAACCTGGGATATCGAAGGCGCTCAGACGGTCGCCCATGAAGGCGTACCACGGCATGAAAAAGGTGAGGACGTCCACCCGGGCCATCCAGGGGTCGATACTGAGACGGTTCCACGCGACGATCGCAGTGAGGGCGGCGAGGACGAGTACCGCGGCTAGGTCCGCGGACTGCGCGCGCGTCGCCGCCAACCTCGAGCCGCCCGGAGGGCGCACCGAGGAAGGTATTTGGGTGTCATGAATCATCAAGTCGTGCCTTGGTTGGCTCGCCGTCGATCAGTGGCAATTGGCCGCGCGGCTGGTTGCTGGCGACCCCGGCACCGCCCTCTGCACGGACCTTGCCTCAAGGGAGACCTGCCGTCCAGTGGTTGAAGGCTAGGTGGTGCGTGCCCGCCCAGAAGTGCGACTGAGCAGTGCTCTAACTGATGAGGGCAGAGGACCAAGGCGAGCGCCCATGTCCTCCCTCTCATCGGTCGGCGCGGGATAGAAGTCAACCCTCCCCAAAGTGGCGATCCCATTTAAGTAGGGGGGATTAATCAGTTCAACGGATGCCGGCAGCGGTTCTGTCTCGTAGGCTACTATTCGTGACACAAAGGCCATAACTCGTTCGGCCCGGCCCGCAGGGTCCGCTAGGGGATATCGTGTTGGTGAGGGATGCGCT
>JALYMD010000558.1 GCA_030773875.1 Chloroflexota bacterium
TTCTACGTCGAATGGGTCGCAGCGAAGCGGGCGGTAGAGTGAGCAGGTGCCGCCCTCGGCGCCCGCTCCCGATCTGCTGCTCGTGGTGCCGTGGTGCATCACCGCACATTTGCCATCGCTGGCATCGACGTGGGCACGGCGGATTGCGTCCGTCCTGCCCCTGAGCAGGGAGAACCGCGGTTGGGGCTCCCGCTAGTCCAGGTCAACGGTCGTCCAGTTCGCCCGTCGAACGGAGGCATCAATCGGGACGCCGGGCTTGTTCCAGAGCACCTCATGCTCCGCCCCGTCCGGATCGGTGAAGCTGAAACTGAGGTGAGGACCGATATCAGTCACCTCACCGTCACTTGAGCCTTCAGCTACCGCCCGGTCGCGCAGCTCACGAAAGGCCTCCAGGCTCGCCGCATTGAGCCCGAAGTGGTCGAGGCGGCCGCGCCCAAAGATCGGCATCGCACCCTGCGGCACCTCGACTCCGGGCATCTGGAAGGGATGCAACAGCGTCTCCGGGCCAAGCTCGATGAACGCGTGGCGCAGGCCCTCTTCCTCCAGGTCGAGGACGACGCGGGCGTCGAAGACGCGCTGGTAGAAGGCGATCAGCCGGTCCATGTCCGCAGTGAGGATCGTTAGGTGGTGGATCCCGTCCACCAGAGTCACGGTTCTCTCCTTTCAGACAACAGACTCGGCTCGAAGCGATAGAGCCAACGTTCCATGTGGCGATAGCGGGTGGCTACCCTGGGGCACGCCGTTGCCGGCCTCCCGCAGACGCGCATCCACGGTTCCTGAGGGGCACCGCCGCAGGAACCTCCGGAAAAAGAGATGGGACCGTCCACGAGCACCATTGTCCGCCATCACCCCGTACCTCGCGTCACCAGTTCTCGCGTTTGACCTCTGAAATCAAACCTCGTCACGAAGGAGGACGCGGCGGCGCTGGCGCTCGGCGCGAGCCGCCTCCCGGATCAGGTCCTTGACACGGTCCGGGTCGCGGACGTTGAGCAGGCTCCAATCCGGGGCGGTGGTGTCCGTGGTTTCAATAAGGATGTCACCCATGCCGTAGACCCGCTCACCCGGGTTCTGCTTGACCGCGACATCGTTGACCCGGTAAAGGTCGATCTCCTCCGTCCGCCGGCCGACGAACCCCCGTTCAATCACCAGGCGCTCGTTGGTCAGCTTGTAGCGGTTGGTCAGGGAGCGGATCGGCGAGAAGAGCTTGCTGGGCCGGCCCTTCCAGAGCAGTCGTTCGCCTCCCGGTTCGCCATCCAGGTCCTGCCCGACCGGCAGCCCATCGTCGGCGATCATCCGTCCTTCCCGGTCGGTGCGGTGCGTTCCCACCGGTGGGTCCATCGCTGCCCGCGCCTCGGCAACATCCGCGAGTTGGCGACCGCAGGTGGTGCAAAAGCGAGCGTTGTCGTCATTCCTGGTCCCGCAGTCCGGGCAGAAGGCCATGGGCTTACCTCCTCGGGATTTCGGCGCTTGGCGATGCACGCGGCGACACTGCGGGCCGCTGCCCACGAGTCCCTCCGCGCCTCGGATCCGCTTCGATACCTTCATGATACAGGACCTACCCGCGCTCCAATGACCGCCGAATTTGCTACCGTGAGGCTGATGAGCTAGGTCGGCCGCGAGCTAGCCTCCAGCAATGCCGGCCGGTCCCGACGGAGGTGGCTGGCAATCGCATCGACGACGACCCGGCAGGGTGAATACAAATACAATCGAATACACAAATACGACTTTTGGCTAATGCGCTGCTCCGTCCATCGCCTGATGATGATCCTGGACCGGCGCGACTCGGGCAATGGCCTCTCTGACCTTGCAGCAGACACGTGCGTCTGCGATTCCGGATCCAGAGGCATGGCCTGCGAGGTTCTCGTTCCCCAGCGTGCTCGTCCGCACCGCCGCACGCTGGGAGCGTTGGGAGCGCACCGGAACATCAGCCTGGTGTCGGTCTTGCTGGAATCTGAGGAGGCAGGGGCGGGCTGGGTGAGCGGCGGCGCTCGCCCGACCAAACCGGTCACTAAACGAGGAGGATCGGTTCGTGATGCACTACGCCTGCTTGGAGCCCGACACCACCGGTGCGGCTCGCTTCAGTGATGCGCCGCTCTCCTTTTCTCCCCTCGCCTACGCCCCGCCTGCTCCACCCGTCGATGTCTCGTCGCCGCTGCCGGCCGCCTCGGTCTTCTTCGTCTCTTCGCCTCCCGGCTGGGTGGGCGCCCTGCGGTCAGGGGTATGCCGTCAGCTCTTCCTCTGCCTGGCCGGGCAGGTCGAGGTTCGGGCCGACGACCGCGAAACGCGCTGCTTCCGGCCGGGGAGCGCCCTGGTGGTCGCCGCCGGGGCGGGCCGGGAGTACCCCTGCCGGGTGGTCGGGCCGGACGCCTGCCTCGTCGCCGTGATTCAACTGGACGATTGACCCCCCATCCAGCACCCGCTGGCATCCTACCGGCCGGCCGGGCGAGGGGCGTCGACCGGGGACACCTGCACCTCCGCCACACCGAAGCGGCCCCCGGGAGCTTGAAGAGGGCTCTGAACCCGCTCCGGCCTTGAAGGGGAAACGCCGCTCCAAAGATCAGACGACGCCCATCCTGGCCTAGATCGTCGGGCCCTTCGCTGTCGAAACGCCTGACCGCTTGTCCTCGGTCGGCGAACAATGGACCTCGGCGCCGGCTGACGGCCTGGCGGTTCTGATTGCCTTGCTCGCCGCTCGCCGCCTCCGAACGTGTCCCATCCACCGCCGGCTAGCGTCGCAGCAGCTCCTCCTCCCGGCTGTCCTCGTCTGCCACCGCCAGCGCTAGGTGCAGGATGGCGCCGAGCATAAAGGCAGAAGGCGCGGCTCCCACTAGCCGGCGCGGTCGGCGCCTCATGCGCAGGCTGCTCGAAGAAGCCGATCAGGAAGCCGCCTGCGTCGAACAGGTAGTGGCGGCCGTGGACGGGGTCGGTGCCCTTGCTGCCGGCCACTAGGCTGCCGAGCAGGCCGTGGTCACGCGGCACCGCCTCGTTCTACCACCCCATCCTGTCTGCGCACGCTCACGCCGAACTCCGTCTGACCCCTAATAGCAGACCAACCGGCCAGCGGCGCGGGGCGTGCGATACCGGATCAGGGGTGGTCCGGTCCCGGGAGGACGACGTTCCGGCGACCGGCGCACCGCCAACGTTCTCGGTGCCCACCGGCTGCGACGTTCTAAGACGGAACAAGAAGGAGACGCCATGGACGCGCCGCGTTTCGACGGCCTCACGAAAG
>JALYMD010000559.1 GCA_030773875.1 Chloroflexota bacterium
TGTCGGTCGAGCTCCGGAAAACCTCTCCCCGCTCTTCCAGGTCATCACGGAGCGAGAGCGCATTGGTCAGATTTCCGTTGTGCGCGACGCAGACCGGCCCAATGTCGCTCTGGGCCAGGATTGGGCCAGCATTGCAGGCTCGATTGGAGCCGGACGTGGAATAGCGCGCGTGGCCTACCGCCAACGCACCGCTCAGACCCCGGAGATCTTCTTCCGCAAAGGCCTGAGCGACGAGACCGAGACCGGTGCGCAGGGAGATTCGCGTGCCGTCCGAGGCAGCGATTCCGGCGCTCTCCTGACCGCGGTGCTGGAGCGCATAGAGGCCAAAGAAGGTCAGCCGCCCGACATCCTCTCCAGGGGCGAAGATTCCGAACACGCCGCACTCTTCGCGCGGCTTGTCATCCCACATCACGGCCCTCAGCCACCCTAGTGTCGAAGATTATGACCACTCTCAGTCTACCACGGGTTGGTGTCCGTTCACCGAGTCGACCCGGGCAAGCCGGAGGCGTGCGCCGCCGCCAGCTCAGCCACCTCAACATCGATCCAGCCCGGGCCAGCAAGCCGTGATCCACCTGCCGTTCCCAAACGGGTGGCCGTGACCCTCTTTCCCTCCACCAGCGCGAGGAACGTCTGTATTTGCTTCTCAGGCCCGGCAACTAAGATGCGCCCCGGTGCCTCGCCGAACCAGGCCTCGTCACGTCTGTTCCTTCGACCAGCCGGCACGTCGGTGTCGACGGACACGCCAATTCTCGACGCGATCGCCATCTCGGCCAGTGCCACGGCTAGCCCGCCTATGCCGCAATCGTGTGCTGTCCGAATAAGCCCAATTTCGATCGCGCCCCGAACCGCTCTCTGAACCAACAGCTCCTGCTCAAGGTCCAAAGGCGGAGGCGATCCAGCCGTGAGGCCGTGGCGGCGGGACAGGTACTCCGAGCCACCGAGGGATGGCGCCGCTCCGCCAACAAGGACCACCACGTCGCCGTCATGCCAATGGAGCGATGCGTGGTTCCTGACATCCTCCAGCACCCCGACCGCCCCGACCGCCGGCGTCGGCATGACCGGTGTCTCCCCGGTTTCGTTGTAGAGGCTCACATTGCCGCTCACTACGGGTACATCCAGTGCGCGACAGGCTGCGGCCATGCCCGCCACCGCCTGACTGAGCTGGAAATAGCCCGAGGGCCTTTCGGGATTGCCAAAGTTCAGGCAGTTGGTGATCGCCAGGGGTTTCGCCCCTACGCAGACCAGGTTCCGGGTTGCCTCCGCCACGGCGTGGGCCGCCCCAAGGTAGGGATCGAGGGCGCAGTATCGGGAGTTGCAGTCGATGGCCGCCGCGATACCTCGACCCGTCCCTCGGAGGCGTAATACCGCTGCATCCCCATCACCGGGAGCGACCACGGTGTTCGCCAGAATCGTGTGGTCGTATCGCTCATAGATGGAGCGGCAGCTTGCGATGTTAGGTGATGCCAGGAGACTCAGCAGGCAGCCGGCTACCGACTGAGAGTCGGCCTTGGCATCCCGCGGCAGATCAGGGATGGTCGTCAGATCAAGATTGCGACGAGCGGCGGCTTCAAGAGCTTCAGCGCCCTCTCGGACGTAGGTTGGACAGCAATCGATGAAGAGCCGGGCTGGTACCTCCGCCACGGTCGCCCCGCCGTCAAGAACTCGCACCACCCCATCGTCGGTCACCTGGCCGATCTGGCTCGCGTGCAACGACCATCGCTCCACCACTGAGCGGACTCTCGCCGCGCCCTCGGGGCGAACCACCAGCAGCATCCGCTCCTGGCTCTCGCTGAGCATGACCTCGTAGGCGCTCATGCCGATCTCCCGGCGAGGTACCAAAGCGACATCGATCTCCGCGCCGACCCCTCCCCGGCTCGCGCACTCGACGACAGAGCTGGTCAATCCAGCCGCACCCAGATCCTGCATCGCGACCACGTCATCGCCCTGGAGCAACTCCAGACACGCCTCCAGGAGCAACTTCTCAAGGAAAGGGTTGCCGACCTGAATCACGCCCCGATGGGAAGCGGTCGGGTCGTCAACAGACGCGAAAGTGGCGCCGTGAAGTCCGTCCCTCCCCGTGTCCGCCCCGACCAGCATGATCACGTTTCCGGGGCCGCTCGCCCTGGCCCGCATCAAGGCGCCGTGCTCTGTCACCCCAATGCACATCGCGTTGACAAGCGGGTTGCCGTTGAACGACGAGTCAAAGAAGACCTCTCCTCCGACCGTTGGAATGCCCAAACAGTTGCCGTACCCTCCGATCCCGCCGACGACGTTGTCGAGCAAGTACCGATTGCGCGGCAGGTCGAGAGGGCCGAACCGCAGGCTATTGAGCAACGCGATCGGGCGGGCACCCATCGTAAAGATGTCCCGCACGATACCGCCAACGCCGGTCGCCGCTCCCTCGTAGGGTTCGACGGCGCTCGGGTGGTTGTGAGACTCCACCTTGAAGACGACGGCGAGGCCATCGCCGACATCAATGGCACCGGCGTTCTCTCCAGGCCCTTCCAGGACCCACGGTGCCTCTGTTGGAAGCTGGGAGAGCAGCGGACGGGAGTGCTTATAGCCGCAGTGCTCGCTCCACATTGCACCGAACATGCCCAACTCAACCGGTGTCGGTTCCCGGCCGAGCACGTCCACAAGGAGTCGATACTCGTCGTCGCTGAGCGCGACCTCCCGCCACTGCCCCGGAGCAATCGCCACGCGCTGGTCCTCCGCTAGAGTCGTCGGCTAGGCCGGGACGGCAAGCGCATCCAGGACCGACCGTAGAAGCCGCAGGCCGTCATCACCGCCGATCAACGGAGATGTCGCTCGCTCCGGATGTGGCATCAGGCCTAGGACATTGCCGTCTTCGTTAGAAATGGCTGCGATTGCGCGGGATGAACCGTTCGGGTTGCTGGTCGGGGAGAGGCGACCGTCTGGCTCGCAATACCGCGCTATCACCTGCCCGTTCGCCTCCAACCGGTCCAGCGTCTCAGGATCGGCAAAGAAGGCGCCATCCCCATGAGCAACCGGAAGGCGAAGCACCTCGCCCGGTTGAACGTTGCTCAGCCATGCGTTGTCGCAGCCCTCAAACCTGAGGTGAGTCCAGTGGCAGTGAAACTGAAGCGTGCGGTTACGCAGCAGCGCGCCCGGGAGCAGGTGCGCCTCGGTGAGGATCTGGAACCCATTGCAGATGCCTAAAACTGGCCCTCCCCGGTTGGCGAAGGAGCGTACCGACGCCATCACGGGGGCAAAGCGGGCTATCGCACCGCAACGAAGGTGGTCGCCGTAGGAGAACCCCCCGGGCAGTACCACAGCGGAAGCCCCTTCCAAGGCCGTTTCCCGGTGATCGACCAGCCGCGCTTCCACCCCAACATCATTCCGAAAGGCGGAGAGGGCGTCTCGATCCCCGTTGCTGCCGGGGAAAGAAAGGACAGCAACCCAACCGCTCATCACGAACCGCCCATAGGGCCAGTTCCAGCCCTCTCGTCTTCCACAATCGTGATTGAGTAGGTCTGGATTACCGGGTTCGCGAGCAACTGCTCGCACATGGAGGTGACGGAGCGCTCAGCCTCGGTGACGTCAGACGCTGCCACCGCCAGCCGGATGAAGCGCCCTGCCCGCACCTCGTCCACATCAAATCCGAGGGAGCGGAGTCCACCCCGAATCGTCTCCCCTTCCGGGTCATTCACCCCGGGCTTCGGCGTGACCACCACGTCTGCCAACCAGCGCCGAGCGCCTGGACCAACAGAGCCCCGCGACCCCCTGTCCGATATCTCGGTCAACAGTTCATCACCTCCGAGGGCAACGGCGAGCCGGTGAGTCGCTCGTACGCCTCCAGATATCGTCTGCGGGTCCCCTCCACGATGTCTTGGGGCAATTCGGGACCCGGAGGCTGCCGGTCCCACCCGCTCGCTACCAGCCAGTCGCGCACAAACTGTTTGTCAAAGCTCGGCGGATCCATGCCTGGCTCGTAGGAAGTCGCATCCCAGAACCGCGAGCTGTCGGGCGTGAGAAGCTCGTCGATCAGGAGCAGATCTCCGTCAATGACTCCAAACTCGAATTTTGTGTCGGCGAGGATGATGCCTCGCTCCAGTGCAAGGTCGGACGCGACGTTGAAGATGTCGCGGCTTACCTCCTCCAACCGTGAAGCCCACGCCGGTCCAACCAGAGCCCGCAGGTCTGCAAGCGTGATATTGACGTCGTGGCCCTCATCATTTTTTGCGGCTGGGGTAAAAATCGGTGCGGGGAGCCGATCCCCCGAACGCATTCCGTCCGGAAGAGCTTCGCCTGCAACCTGACCGGATCGGCGGTACTCCTCCCAAGCGGACCCTGCTAGGTAGCCGCGGACCACACACTCGATATCGATCCGCTCCGCCTTGTGAACGATCATCGAGCGCCCTGCCAGCACCCCCGCGTGAGGCAGAAGCTCGGCCGGATAGGTCTCCGCGTCCGCGGAAATGAGGTGGTTGGAGATGAGGCCACGGGTCAACTCGAACCAGAAGCGGGAGAGCTGGGTGAGCACGACGCCCTTGCCTGGAATCGGCGTCGGGAGCACCACATCAAAGGCCGAGAGCCGGTCGCTGGCCACCATCAAGAGCCGATCACCGAGATCATAGGTGTCCCGAACTTTCCCGCGCCGGAACACGCGCTGTCCGGGGAGATCGATCGTCAAGACGGGGGACGTCACGGTCTGGCCGTCGCTACGAGCTCGACATTGGCTTTAGACGGCAAGGCGCCAAGACCCAGGCGAGCGAAGATGGCGTCCACGTACCGAAGCTGGCGGACTGGATCAAACAGGGCGTCGAGGGCTTCCGGGTCCAACAAGCGGGCAACGGTGGGGTCGTCTCGGAGGGCCTCCCGGAACCGTTTGCCACCGTCCCACGCCGCCAGCGCGTACCCCTGCACCAGCTTGTAGGCGTCCTGCCGATCCATGCCGGCATCGACGAGGGCGAGCAGGACCTGCTGCGAGAAGACTAAGCCCCCGGTGAGATCGAGATTCGCTCGCATTCGCTCCGGGTAGACCACGAGGTGCTCGATCAGGTTCGCCACGAGATCAAGCAGGTAGTCGAGCACGATGCAGGCGTCGGGGAAGATCACCCGCTCCGTCGAGCTATGGCTGATGTCCCGCTCGTGCCAGAGCGCCACGTTTTCGAGAGCCGTCA
>JALYMD010000560.1 GCA_030773875.1 Chloroflexota bacterium
GCGCCGCTGTCACTGTCCAGTTGCCGCATCGATCCCCTCGTCGGCCCGCAAACCCGGTAGGCGCCACGAGTGTAACTTCCTTCGGCGTGGCCACTGCCAGCCTTTTCAACAGGCTGAGCTGTTATCAGGGGGAGGAGCGAATCTCATGAGCGTTGGCCGGCGGCCGCGTCAAAGAGGGACGCTCCGTGACTCGCCCAGGCATTGTGGCCGAATCCGCGAGGTCGAGGTGGCGTACTCGCTACCTCACCCTCCTATTCTTACAGCTTGCCTGTCATGATGATGGCGCCCTTTCCAGGTCGCGCAGTGTCGCGGTGATCATCACGCTGAGGGCGAGGGTGGCAAACATCGGCGCTTCGATGATCAGTGTGGTGCGTACGCCAACGCTCTCAAGGAGGAAGCCCGCAATCAACATCCCAAGCGGCAGGCCCGCCCACACGGTGCTCTTGAGCAGACCAAAGACCCGGCCACGCAGCGCCGGCGGCGTGCGTTCTTGAAAAACCGTGATGCGCATGGGATGAAGCGGCGCGATCGTGACACCAAGGAGTGCGAGGAGGATCACCGCGACCATCAGACTGGGCATTGTTGCTAACACACCGAACGGAATGGCCGCAACCAGCAGTGCCCCCACGTAGGTTGCGCGTCGCGGCAGCCGATGGCCCATTGCCCCATAGAGGAGGACGCCAGCCAATGCGCCGCCGCCCCACGCGGACAGCATCAGCCCAAGATTGACCACGTTGCCGAACACCTCCTTCGTGTAGACGGGTAGTATCACGGCGAGCAACGGGCTGACGGTGATGCTCAGCCCTGCGCCGGTGGCGAGGAGCATGAAGAGGGTCTTGTCGCGCCATATGAACCGAAACCCCTCCACTACATCAGCGATGTAGCTCGGAGCCGCCTTCGGATCATCTCCTTCCACAGGCCCCTCTGTGGAAGGGACGGCGAAGGCGATCAGCAGTGCGGACAGGAGAAACGTGGCCGCATCAATCCAGAGGACATTGCTGGGACCGATAACGGCGATCAGCGCGGTCGCGATGAGCGGGGCGACGAGTTCCGCGCCTCGCTCCATCGAACTGAATCCTCCGTTGATCCGCTCCAGCCGGATGCCAGCTCGCGTCGCCAGATCAGGAATCATGCTCTGACGGGCCACGGAGCCGGGCGCGTCCAGGAAGGAGCCCAGGAACATGAGGGCCAGCAGTTGCCAGAACGCGAGTCCGATGGTGTGGTGCAGGAGTGGAACCATCGCGACTGTCACACCGCTGGCGAGGTCGGCGAGAACACTGGTCGGCTTATAGCCGAGCCGATCCACGAACGAGCCGACCAAGGCGCCCGCAACGACTGCGGGCAAGACGGCGACGGCCGCCGTCATCCCGGTCTTGGCCTCGCTCCCCGTCGTCTGCAGAACGAACCACGGGATCGCGACGTAGGTCAACATGTTGCCGATCATGGAGATTGCATTGCTGGCCAGCAATGCAATGACGGGGACAGCGTTGCGCTGTGCTGGTGGTGAGGTGGTAGTAATCATTTTCTTATCTGATGCTGGCTTTTGCTTTGGGAGGAACCGTCTCCGAGCCAAGCCCCGGTAATGGCTGAAGCTGTTGCGCTTCTGGTCGCGGTTTCACCGCTATTCGCACGGCAACGTGCTGCTGATCCTGAGTCAGCGACCTGACGCCACCCAAGTCGCCGGGTACCACACCTGGCGCAAGGTGGGCCGGCAGGTCAAGCGAGGCGCGAAGGCGATCTCGATTTGGTGCCCGGTCATCCGAGAGATCGCGGACCCGGAGACGGGGCTGCCGGTGCCCCTGTGCGTCGGCTTCAACCCCTGTCCGGTGTTTGCGGCCGAAGACCTGGTCGATATCCAGACCAACCCCTTGCCGACGCTCTGGCGGCCCCTCCCGGACGACCTGGACGGGCTCTACCGCTACCTCAAGCGCAAGGTGGAGGAGGCGGGCTACCGGGTGGAGGAGAAGCTCTTACCGCCCGGACGGCAGGGGAGTACGGCTCCGGATGGGGCGATCACCCTGGCCCGAGGGCTGGACTCGCGCAACCGGATCATGGTCCTGCTGCACGAGTTGGCCCACGCCCTGGAACACCTGCGAGACGAACGGCAGGAGGCGCCTCGCGATCAGCGGGAGCTGGAGGCCGAATCCTCGGCGATGATCGTCTGCGCCCTGCTGGGGATCGAGCACCCGACCGCCCGCGACTACATCCTGATGTACCGCGGGGACGCGGAAGGGCTCAAGGCCAGCCTCAGTGCCATCCGCCGCATCGTCGCCCGGATGGTGGACCTGCTGGGACTGACGCTCTCGGAGAACGACGACGCGGCACCACTGGCGGCGGACTGACCGCCGCACCCCGGGGAGGGTCATCCCTCCCCGGTTCTTTTTGACAGAGACAGGGCGAGACCCGAAGACACGAGAATCTCAAGGAGGACAACGATGATGACGGAACGACGACTGGACAGCATGCAACAGGCGGCAGATCACCTGCTCGACACCCTCGTGCAGGGGAAGGAGGTGACGCTGGAGATCACGGCGCGGGACGAGGAGACCGGTGGGTTCTTGCGGTTGATCACGGAGATCCACGAGGCAGCACAGGCGCGCCAGGTCGGCGTGACCATGACGCCGGTGGGGGAACGGGGCCTGCGCCTGACCCTGGCGGAGCCATCCCAGACATGCACAGAAGGCCGCTCGACCACGCGACGGGGATGAGTCCTCTGCTGGTCCGCGCCGTCTGATCAGGTGCGCTGCCGCTGGACGAACCAAACTACCAGTGGTGGCAGGATCATCCACTGGAGCAGGGGCAGCAGACCGGTGCCGAGCCAGGGCAGCGTCGGCATCTGGTCGGTGTAGGTCCACCAGCGCAGCCATCTCGTCGCCCCCCACTCGGCGCTGACGGTGACCACCAGGCCCACCAGTGTAAAAGCAAGCACCTGCCGGACGGACGGCTTCCGCACCCAGGCGCGCGAGCGCGTCACGGCCGCGACGACCCAGAACGACGCCAGCGCGATGGCCGTATCGCCGACGGTCGCGAGCGAGCAGACCTTGATCGCCGCCCAGTGCGGGGCGGAGGGCAGGTCCTGGTAGAAGGGCACCTGCCAGAACTCCCAGACGAAGTTGAGCAGGAAGGCGAAGAGGACGACGTGGAGCTCCGGCAGGTTCACCAGGCGGGCCGGGCTGTGCGATGCGCCGGGCGCCATGATCACCGGGGACCCAAGCCGACGAACCACTCGGGTGCCCGGTCGAACGGCTGCGTGCACCCGGGGGAGCAGCAGGAGACCGTCTGGCCGTTGTACTCGCTCGTTCCGGCCGCATGGTCGGGATCCACCTGCATGCCGCACATCGGGTTGGTGACCATCCTCTTCGTTCCCGTTTCCATGGCGTGCTCCTCGTGGGAGGTTGGCGGTGCGGGCATCGCCGGGTCGATCTACGTGCGCCACGACGCCAAGGCCGCGACCACCGGGTCACTGACTGCGACACCATGCAGTGGGCGTTCACCGCGATCGACCGGTGCTTTCCGAGCGACGATGCCTGCATCAGACTCTGCCGACTCTCCCCGCCACTTGAGCCATGATGTTCCCCTAGAGGTCGTCCAGGTCAGGGCGCTCACTGCGGGCCGGTTGCTGACTGCGCGCCAGGCGTTCCAGTTGGCGTCGTCGCACCGGTGACAGATTCTCGACCTCCGCCAGGAACTGGGCAATCGCCAGGTCACCGAACTCATCGACGAGGTTCTGCACCTGCTGGGCCGCCATGGCGCGCAAGAACGCTTCCTCCGTCTCGGCCGCTCGGTAGACGTGCGTCTTACCGACCAGCTGTCGCGTGAGCAGTCCCTTGGCGACCAGACGGCCCATCACCGTCATCACGGTGGTGTACGCAAGCGGACGACCCGTGCGGTGGAGGTCATCGAGAACCTCCCGCACCGTGGCTATTGGACGAGCCCACATCAGGCGCATGATCGCCGCTTCGAGCTCGCCTAGAAGACGAGCAATTGCTGGATCCGCTTGGTCCTCATGAGTATCAGACATGACCATCTCTTACCTGGGCTTCCCGTGTGCGGCACCCTGCAGCTCTATCGGCGAGCCGCGTCACCTCGTCGCCCCGAGGGAAGACCGATCCGCTGCTGGCGACTAAGCATGGGACGCCAGACACGACTCGCCGGGATCACGGCGCCATTATCGGTCCAGCGCGAATGCCTCTGTCGGGTCGGGGTCCTCGTGGTAATGGTTGTTACTGCCCCATGAGCCCATCTCTACTATCATGGTGTAGTAGATTGTAGCGGTACCGGCGGGAGGTCGCCAGCGGGGACAATGTCCCACCCCCTCCGGGTGCGATCACGGGTTGACCGATGGATCGGTCGAAGAGTGGCACGACCGGGAGGGTTGGCATGACGGCAAGGGTGGTCGGCGCAAGGCGGCCGGCAAGCAGCGGTCGCACGGCATCCAGGAAGGGAGGTCTCTCGCGTCGAGAGGTCTTGCGTCGGGTCGGCACGGCGACTGGTGGCGTCGCGCTGGGCCTCGGCTTGGTGCCGCTCGCCCCGAGACACGGGAAGGCGCACGAAGAGACTGATCAAACCATCAACACCTTCGCCAACGTCACGTTGCCGCCCGACCTGGGCCAGGCCGAGCAGGAGGTCTACGTCGA
>JALYMD010000561.1 GCA_030773875.1 Chloroflexota bacterium
ACAGCCGATCCGCAACCGCTAGGCGATGACCAACCACTCCTTGCCGGCGTCACCACACGCGGAAAATGGTGACATTGAAGGACGACACCTTCCGTCCGGCATTGACGTCCAAAGATCTCGAACTCCCCGAGGGCATGGGGGGCTGACCGGCGAGAGCTTCGCCGTCCACGCAAGTGCGAGAGCTGTCATCACGAAGCGGCACCGCACTCCCCTCCTCCATCCGACGGTTCAACTGGCCCACGCTATCTCGCGGTCGCTGATTCAAGCAGGCCGCCATCTCCCTATCCCGTCAATCGCGCGATCCACCTCCTCATGCTCTAGGCACCGACTCGTACCTCGCCGCTGGCGACGAAGGGGCTGGCCACCCCGGAGGCGCTGACAGCACGGACGCCATACGTCTGGCGACCGGGTGGAGGCGCCGTGTCCACCCAAAGCGCGGCCCGCACCGGCTCAGGCGACAGGCGCTTCGCCGGCACGCCGTCTCGCATCCGGACGACCTCGTAGCTGAAGAAGAAGGGCTCCCGGTTCGGCCCCCACCGCAGGATCACGTTGCCGTCCCGCTGCTCGGCTTCAACCCAATCCGGCGACCGCGGCGCGGCGGCAAGCACCGGCGTGATCCAGAGGCAGAGCGTCGTGAAGGGCTCGAGCGTGAGCGTCTCGCGGTACGTTCCATCCGACACGGCGATGCCGCGAGCGATCGGTCGGGCAATCGTCGCCTCCTGCGCCTGCCGAATCGCCGGGATCAGCGCCGGATCGGGGATGGGAAATGGATCGGACGCCGAGCCGCCAGCGGCCACGTAAGCGTTGGATCGCACCCGATCAATCTGAAACCGGGCGACATTGACGCAGCTCCAGGGAAGGTCGGCGACAACGTAGTCCAGTGTTCGAGAGGCCGGTGCTTCGGGTCCGGGGTTAGGGTAGTACGTGACCAGGGAGGCAACGTGGGCGTCGCTGACGGTCCCAAGATGGTAGAGATCGGTGTGCGGAAAGATCCGCTCCCTCCCCGAAATGACGGTCACATGCCGGTTGCCCAGTAACCGCAGCAGCTCGTAGAACCCATAGGCCGGAACCTTGAGCAGATCGGCGTTCGACCCCACGGACGCCCGGGTCATAAGCGACCGGCGGCCGTCGAACGGGGCCTGCACCAGTTGCAGGTTCACATTGTCTGCGGCCGCCATGAACTGCAGATCAGACTCCCGGTATCGCTCGCCGAGTATCCCCTGGATCGCAGCGACGGCCCCGAGCCAGGCGGCCGAGCGGTGGTCCACCCTCGGGGCATAGGGGACTTCGAATCCGACCTTCTCGTCTGCCTCATTGTTGATCACGGTCAACCCGGCGAACCGCTCCACGTCAATAGCCAGTGCCTGGTCGGCGGTGGTGGCCGAAGCAGCGAAGAGACGACGCAGATCCGGCTCGTCGTCCCCGACAGTGCCCTTGCGGTGAAGGGAAATGAAGTCGCAGCGCAGATCCCGGTTTGCCGCAATGAAGTGGAGGAAACGCTCCATCCAGGGTGGGCCGTCCCCCGGGACGACCTCGGGCTTGTAGGCGATGGCAGGCCCGCCAAGCCGGATAGGGATCCCAGCCTCGCCGATCGCCTCCGCCTTGGCGCGGTACAGGGCAAGGTAGTCATCAGGCGTCCCCAGCCAGAACCGCTCGTCGTTCGGCTCGTTCCAAACCTCGAACCACCAGCCGGAGATCGCCTCACCGAAGCGCGGATCGGAAGCAAGTTCGCGGAAAAAGGTCCGGACAAGCGTCTTCCAGTTGTCCCACTTTGCCGGTGGGCGGATCGGCGACGCCGACACCGCCGGGGGGAAGAAACCCAGCACCACGAATGGGACGAGCCCTCGCGTCGTGAGGGCCGCGAGAGCTTGGAAGGTCGCCGAAAAGTCGATCCTCCGGTCGGCCTGCGGCCAGACGCTTCCTCCGCTGTCTGGGATGAAGGATTCCAGCTCGCCAGACGTGAACGCGCCGAAGAAGCGAACGCCGTGGAACGCGCCGGGGGACGCCGCGAGGTTGTCGAGCATCTGCATGAACTCGGGCTGGACAAGCCAGTCCACATCGAAGACGCCCACAATGCCCAGATCCTGCCGCTCGAAGCGACGATCCGCGGCGCCACCGGACCGCACCGAGACCATCAGCCCCGGCCCAGCAGCCGCTCGCGCCTGACGGACCGCGCCGGGACCGACAAAGGGCAGCGCGAGGGCGGCCCGGCGCGAGAACTGCAGCGGACGGCGCGCTCGCCCCCTCGCATCCGGGTCCGGCTGCCGCCTCGAGGCTCTGTCCAGCATCGTCACACCTGCCTCATTCGGCTCGGCTTGTCGAGGCCCCCGGTAAGCGGACGCCGGTCTCCTCTCTGGTGCCGCCGGTACGCCTCTTCCCCAGGCCCGGATCGGTCCAGACGATACCGTTATACGTTCCCCGCGCGAGGTCCCATCACGCGGTAACCCTCGTGGCGGAGCGTCCGGGTGGGGGCGCGCCATTCGCTGGAAGATCGGCTTGACAGAGCCAGGGACCGGTGTAGCGTAGCGCTCACGGAGCCGGCGGTATCCGGCACGCGGGGCCACGACCTACTGGCTGCCATGCCGAGGTCCATCTCCGCTCCTTGGGCAATGCCGGATGAGCCAGCGTCGGTGTGCGGGCCAGCTTGCCTTGAGCCGACGGTGGAACTGCCCGGAATGAGAGACTGGAAAAGGAGTAACCGGGTGAACTGGGACACGGAGGCGGCCCGGCAATTCCATACCGCCACAAAGTACGTCGCCATGCACGACGAGGCAGGCAACGAGCAGTTCATGATGGGCACGCCCCCAGAGGTCGAAAACCCGATCTGGCAGGAAGATTGGTCGATCGAGCCCTTCCCCTACAAGGTCTACGAGACGCTCGACCCTATCCCCATCCCCCGCGATTTCCCCTCGACGGTGATGCCCGCACTAGAGGCCATCGCCCACACGGGCACCGAGCACTCCCGTGACATGGTGCCCGATCTCGCGGCTCTGGCCCGGATCGCGCTCCTCTCCAACGGCATTCTCAAGCGGGGTGCCCACCGGCCAGGCGGCGAGATCGTCGAATACCGCGCCTCCGGCGGCACCGGCGCCCGCTACCATCTGGAGCTCTATTACGTCTGCGGCGACCTTCCACGGCTCGACGCGGGCATCTACCACTACTCGGCCCAGGACCATTCACTGCGCCAACTGCGCGCCGGCGATTACCGGTCCATCCTGGTCGAGGCGACTGGACGCGAGGAGGCAATCGCCACCGCCCCGGTGGTGTTAGTGATGACGAGCACCTTCTGGCGCAACGCCTGGCGCTACAAGGGCCGTGCCTACCGCCACGCCTTCTGGGATGCCGGGACGACTTTTGCCAATATCCTCGCCCTCGCGGCCTCGGTGGAGCTGCCGACAGAGATCGTCTTCGGGTATGCCGACTCGGCTGTCAACGCCCTGCTCGGGATCGACGGCCGGCGCGAAGCGGCCCTTGCTCTCTGCGCGATTGGCCGCACCAGGGCGGCGATGCCGCCGGCCCCAGAGGTTGGACCGCTCGACCTTCCCACGCGGGCCATCTCCTCGCGCGAGGTCGACTTCCCCGTGATCGGAATGATGCACGCCGCCTCGGCACTCACCTCCGGCGACGAAGCGGCCACGTGGCGAGCGGACCCGTTACGTCGCGCGGCACGGGAGCCGCACGGCGATCTCATTCCGCTGCGACCGATTCCGCCGTCAGACCTTCCAGCCATACCAATCGAGGAAGTCATCCGGAAGCGTCGATCCACTCGCCACTACGACACCGATACCCCGATCCCATTCGAAGCCCTCTCCACCCTCCTCGATCGCTCGGCTCGGGGCTTCGCGGCCGACTGCCTGGCCACCGGGTCGCTTCCCCTACACGACCAGTACCTTATCGTCAACAGCGTCGACGGGTTGGCTCAGGGCGTCTACCGGCTGCATCCCGGCGAGGCGGCGATCGAAAGGGTGCAGCGGGGGGAGTTCCGCCGCCAGGCCCAGCGCCTCGCCGTCGATCAGGAGTATGCCGCTAACGCCCACGTCAACAGCTATTACCTGACCGAGCTTGATCCGGTGCTGGAGCAGTACGGCAATCGCGGCTACAGGGTCGCGCAGCTCGAAGCCGCGCTGTACGCCAGCCGCCTCCACCTTGGGACCCATGCCCTTGGCCTCGGCGCCGTCGGCTCCACCTCGTTCGACGACGAGGTGGTCGAGTTCTTCGCGCCAGGCACCTCCCGGGCCAGCTACATGTTCGTCGTCGTCTTTGGCAAGCGCCGCCGTCCGACCTCCTAACCGACCGTCGTCCCCTCGCTCCATCGCCCCACCGTGGACAAGCGGAGGTGACGAAATAGGTGGGGCACATTCCCTGACCCCACCGCTCCCCAAGCGAGTCGAGGCAGAGCCAGCGCCGGCGGAGATTGGGCTCCTTGCCCTTGGTGTCGGCTACGGTTCCGAGAGCGGCCCCGCACGGCTCGCTCCAAATTCAGCGCCAGCAGCCGCACCAGAATCGTGTCCTCCTCCGTAGCAGCCGGATCCGGATCGTCCTAGCCGTAGACGGCCCATACGGCACGGTCGAGACGGGCATGGGCGTGGACCAGCCAGGTCGGCCGCTGGTTGTAAAGGTTGATCAGGGTCCCTTTCATCAACTCCGCAGCGTCCGCCCCCTCCGGATCCAGCCAGGCCCGCCGCCAATCCCTCGATCTCCTGCCTGGTGATCGGTACCGAGTCGATCTCGACAAAGAGCCCGCCGTTGAACCGCTCCACCCGCCGGTACGCCACCGCCCCTCCGTCCCGCATCGCCCCCAGCAGCCTCCCCACCTGGGCCGGAAACTCCTCTAGGTAGCGGGCACAGTAGGCCAGCAGGTCGCTGAACAGCCCCCGCGGCGGCAGCCCCGCGTCCTCCGCGAACAAGCAGAACAACAATTGGACCAGGAAGTGGGCCGCCCGTCGTGGCTCCTCGCCCCGCCCGACCAGCGTGGCCGGGTCAGTGAAGAGCGCCCGCAGCACCCGTAGGTTCGCCGGCTTGTCCAGCGTCGTCAGGTCAAACCGGTAAAGGTCCGGTGCCGTGCCAGTGAGGTTGGTCCGCACGTTGAACCGGTCCAGGTCGCACACCACCAGCAGCGGCGGGTTGTCCAGGTCGTCCCGGTAGAACTGGAGCTGTCGATAGGCGGCGGCCAGGTCGGCGTGGTGCCCCTAGTTCACCGTCCAGTTGGGTTTGCAAAGGCGGGGTAGAGGTGGCGGAGCTTGATGCGGGCGTCGGCGGTGCGGAACTGCCAGTTGACCGTCGTGGCGGTGGCGTTGCGAGCGGCGGTCCACGCCGCCGTCTCGCGCCCAAGCATCTCGATCTCGCCAATACGCCGGTCCAGGCACTGCTTGCTCAAGGCCGCGAATTCGATCTCGACCGCGTTGAGCCAACTGCCGTGTTTGGGCGTGTGGTGAAACTCGAGCCGCCGCGCCAGATGGTGGGCCTCGGCCGGCGGGAAGGTATCGTACAGGGCCGCCTTGGTGTGAGAGCTGAGGTTGTCCAGCACCAGGTAGATGGTTGTGGCCTGGGGGTAGAAATCGTCTGCCAGCCGGCGCAGGCAGTGAGCAAAGTCCCGCTTGGTGCGGCGTGCGGTGACCTCCATCTGTCGCCAGCCGCGCAACGGCTCGAAGTAGCCGAAGACGTTGGCGCTGCCGTGGCGGACGTACTCATAGTCGGAGCGGGCAGGGCGACCCGGGGCAGGCGCGGTTCCAGGCCGGGCCTCAGCGATCAATTGGCAAGGGCGCTCGTCGAAGCAGACAACCGGACGGGTGGGGTCATAGGGTCGCTCGTAGAGGTCCAGCACGTCCTCCATCGCGCACACAAACGCGCTGTTCGCCTCGGGCGGGATGCACCATTGCCGCTTCAGGTGGGGGGTCAGTTCGTTTTTTTGAGGGCGCGCCGCACCGTCTCGGGTGAGACGCCCCGCACCAGATTCAGCTCTACCAGCTTGTCGGCCAGCAGGCGTAGTGTCCAGCGAGCACGCCCGGCCGGCGGGGTGGAGCAGGCAAGGGCGATCAGGTGGGCCTCGGCCCGGCCATTGAGACGGGGCGGCTTGAGCCGGGCCGGGTGCTTGTGCGCCAGGGCGCTCGCGCAGCCTTCCTCGGCGAAGCGTCGGCGGACCCGCCACGCGGTGGTGGGGTGGATGTCCAGGGCCTCGGCAATTGCCGCATCGGGAAGCCCCTGGTCGGCTTTGAGCAGGACGCGGGCGTGTGTCAGCTTGCGCGCTGGCGCTTTCCCGCGTCCGATCAGGCCGCGGAGTTCGTCACGTTGGTCGTCGGTCAGGACGATGGGGTACTTGCTCATGCTGGCAAGCCTACCCCTCACCCTCACCACCTTGCAAACCCAACTGGACGGTGAACTAGTACTCTCAGGCGAAGTAGCCCCGCCGCCAGACGTCGGCCAAGCCCTTGCTGCCGGTCGCCTTGGTCGCTCCCTTCTCGAAGGTGAACCATGCCCCCGTCGGGTCTGCCTCGACCGGCGTCGGCACGCCGGACAGCGCGCACAGATCGTTGAAGTGCGACTGACTAGCGGAGCGCTCGGTCAGGGTGACACTGGCCCACTTGGCGCAGAACTGCTGAACATTCATCGGGTCCCATCCACCCCAGGCGTTCCACGGCGCCGATATGCCCTCCGAACCCCGACTATGGTCCTCACCAGGTGGTGGTCAAGGTCCGCTCAGCACCTCGCGCTTCACCCTTGGCTCGTCGGATTCGGAACGGTAAGGATCGAATACTGGGAACAACCCACTATCGAATCGGCGGGGCGGCTCCCCTCCGATCCGGTACGGCGATCGGAGGTCGCCGGATTTCAGCCGCCCCCCGGCCAGCAGGCGAGAAGGTGGAGCGTCCAGGGGAGCGGGCGCGCCTACGAGGAGTTGCACCGAACGCCCCGAACGGGCCTCTGTCACGACGCAGCGCGTTAGGTACTTTCCCTCATGCATGGTCGTTGCGCTCCCGCTATTCTTGTCTCTCTTGATACGACCAGTGGGAACGTAGCTGGGAGGGTTTCTCCGTGCGCCGTCTCACCGTGCTCCTGCTCCTGATGGTTGCCGCCGCCGGCCTCCCCGCCCCCGCCGGCGCCCACCCCGTCGACACGATCCCTCCCGGCGCGGAGCGCGCCACGATCGTTAAGGCCCTTGATGGCGACACGATCCGTGTCTCCGTCAACGGCAAGGGCCGCACCGTCCGCCTCATCCTGATCG
>JALYMD010000562.1 GCA_030773875.1 Chloroflexota bacterium
CCTTCGAGCAGGATCTCGCCCTCGCCGCCCCGCCGCTGCCCGGCCTCGCCGACGCCGCGAGCCTGGCTGCCCTCAGGCCGGACCGCAACGACGCCCACTTCCTGCGCACCAAACTCGTCCGCGAGCGTAACCGCGTCGAGCACGCGCTGCGAACCGCCCTGCGGGTGGTGGACGGCGGCTGAAGGACCGCTACGGAATTCGGGAAATCCGCCCGGCCACTGTGACGGACTCGTCCGCAAGTGAGGCCGCGATTTGGATCCACCAGAGAATCGACGGTCCTCGCTGATCTCCTATGACAGCTGGCTGCCCTCGTCAAGGTTGACGCACCCGGTGGGGAACAGCCACGCCAGAGAGTTGGACTGGTTGGACCATTGAGGAGGAAGACAATATTCACGGACGCCGGTGCCGGGATGGGGCGAGGGAACGCTGATATCCCTGGCGCGGGCGTTGGGCTAACCGAGAGGATCAATGAGGCCGTCGGGGGTCTCGCCGCGGTCGGCGTCGGGGCACTTTGGAGGATGAGACCGTCTGTCGCCGGCGTGCGCGCCTAGCTACCCCTCTCGCAGCTGGGAGACTCCCGCGCGACACTCGGGGACGCCTTTACAGGACCAACCTCCGCGCGCTGGCGAGACCGGCCCGGTATCCCGCTGGGCCGGGAAGCCTCAGGTGCAGGACAGTAGCCGAGCTCCCGTGAGATCGCTGCTGTCACCTCTCGAACCAGGTCGATCGAGCGCTCGAGTTCGGCATCGGTTAGGCGGACGGCCGGCGCAGCGACGCCGACGGCTCCAGTGATCTGACCGTTGTCCTCGAAGATCGGCGCGCTGATACCCACAGCATCCTCGTCGAGGTCACGATCACCGACGTGGTAGCCGACACGACGAATCTCACTGAGGATGTCACGGAGACGTTCCGGGTCGGTGACGGTGAAGTCGGTGTAGCGCTTGAAATCGGTCAACGCGAGGATCTGTTCCCGCTCCGCCTCGGGGAGGTAGGCAAGGATCACCTTTGGTGACGTCCCAGCATGCCACGGCATGCGGGCGCCCAGTTGGGCGAAGACACGCATCGCCCTTCGGCTCTGAACCACCGCGGTGCAGATCGGACCAAGCGAGTCGGGGACGAAGAGGGCAGCCGTCTCCTCGGTCACGTCGGCCAGATGCCGCAGGTGGGGCAGGGCGAGTTCCCGTAGGTCCATCCGGTGACGGACGATCATTCCGAGGTGGAAGAGGCGGACGCCGAGGCGGTAGCGCTTCGTTTCGTCGTCGCGCTCCAGGTAACCTCCGGATTCGAGGGTCGATACGATCCGCAGCACCTGGGCCTTCGACATGCCGAGGCGCTCGCTGAGATCAGTCAGGCGCAGTTCGGGTGTCTCGAAGGTGAAGCAGTCGAGCACCTTCATGACCCGATCGACGCCTTCGAGGAAGTAGGCCGCCGTGGCGTTCCCACGCGGCGCCAGCCTGACCATCGACTCCGTCTCCCATACCCGTCAGCGCTCCCGACACTCCAACGGTCGCTGACCCCATCGTCTTCGATTTCTTGACAGCCCGATCCACGGCCCCATATGATGTTACTTCCAACGGTACCAGGTTTCTCCCAGCGAAACGACTACCTCGTCGGTCGCTTGTTCGATGATCCGCACGCCAATGGCGTTGGCGCCGCATGCGAGGCAGGAAACGCGCGTCATTGCCATTGAGTAAGGAGGTGGGGATCCGCTCCAAGCTCCACGTCCGGCGTTCGCTTTGGTAGCCACCGCACCAGCACGAGGAGGCAGACATGTCCGTTGAACACGACCACGCGCTCACGCACCTCATCGAGCAGTTCACCTCCGGCGACATCTCTCGACGTGAGTTGATTCGTCGGGTCGCGGCACTGGGAGGAGCACTAGCCTTCGCAGGGTCGGTTGGTGTAATGGCCCCGAGTGGGGCGAGCGCGGCGCAGCAGGACCCCCGCCGGGTGCGCAAGCTCTCGCTCGCGGTGCAGCCGCAAGCGAACGTGCCGGAGGAGTTCGAGGGGATCCAACTCGCCGCGGGCCAGCTCAAGCAGATCGGGCTCGACCTGGAGATCCAGGTGATGCCTTGGGAGCAGATGAGCGACCTCGTCTGGTTCAACCGTGAGC
>JALYMD010000563.1 GCA_030773875.1 Chloroflexota bacterium
CAATGATGCTGAAGTTGCGAATGTTGGCGTTGACGTGCTGGTCGCTCATTCCGCGATGTTTCTCGATCCACGAACGGCAAGAGGGTCTCGACGGAGTATAGTCGAGCGACCGTTAGCGTCGCGCCCGGCGGCCGGCTGCACGAACGAGGCGACGAGCGATCCCCGTCCCACGAGCCGCCAACTGATCGACTTCTTCCAGTTCAGCGACGGCAGCCGTAATCGTGAAGGCAATAGCCGTGATCGCGAAGCCGAGGATGAACAAGGCGATCTGAACGATTCGGGGGCCCGCCCCGGGTGCCGTTGCCTCGGTGAGGGGCCGGGCGATGATCGCTGCGGTTGCTGCCATGACGGCGGTAGCCGCGAGAACCCTCGCGAGCCAATAGCCGAACCCGGCGCCAATGCCGCCGAGCCGGCGGCTGAGGGCCACGATCAGGATGCACGCCTCGATGCCCGTGGTGAGGGCAAGGCTGAGCGCCAGGCCGGCATGACCCAGTGGCTCGACAAGCACCCAGCTCAGGGTGACGTTGATGCCGATGATCACGAGACCGGCGATCACCGGCGTGCGGGTATCGTGCATTGCGTAGAAGGCCCGCGTCAGCACCTCGACAAGGGCGTAGAAGACCAGCCCGAGGGCGAGAAAAGCGAGTGGATCCGCGACGAGGGCGGTGGATCGCGCCGAGAACGCTCCGTACTGAAACAGGGTTTGAACGACTGCTGTACGAAACGCGAACAGCGCCACCGCCGCCGGCAGCGTCAAGAAGAGCAGCGGGCGCAGCGCGCGGGCGAACGTCACTTGAAGCTCGGAGATTCGGCCTTCCTCAAAGAGCCGCGCCATTGAGGGAAAGATGACCGTGGAGATGCTTAGGGCGAGCACCCCGTGCGGCAGCATCATGAGCTGCCACGCGTAGTTGAGCGCGGCGATTTGATCGTCGCCGACCTGGGACGCAAAGTAGGTCACCACGATGAAATTGACCTGGAAGGCGGCTTGGCCAATGACCCGCGGCAGGAGGAGCCGGCCAACTTCGGCAAGACCCTCGACGCGAACTGTGAGGCTTCTGGTGTACCGCATCCCAGAGCGAAGCAGCCCGGGAACTTGAATTCCGACGTGGCCGAGAGCGCCGATCACGACCCCGGCCGCCAGCCCGTAAACGCCCCAGAACGGTGCTAGCAAGAGCGCGCCGACAATGATTCCTAGGTTGTAGAGGAGCGGTGCGAGGGCGGGCAAAAGGAAGCGGTCTTGCGCCTCCAAGATGCCTTTCGCGGCAATGCCGAGGCCTAGGAGCACGGGAGAGAGAAGCAAGATCCGCATCGTCTGCGCGGCGAGGTTCTGGAGTTCGGGGGACAGGCCCGGCGCGACAAGATAACGGACGATCGGATCGGCGAGGACAAAGACGATCGCCGCCGAGATCAAGATCGCGGCCGCCGCGAGATTGATGACGGCAGAGGCCAGTTGCCAGGCCCGCTCGTCTTGCCCGCGTGCAAGTTGACCCGCGAAGACCGGGATAAACGCCGACCCGAAGGAGCCAGCCATGATGACCAGGAACAGCAAATCTGGAATTCGGAAGGCAGCGAGATACGCGCCGTACTCTCCACTAGTCCCAAAACGGGCTGCTACGATAATCTCCCGAACCATCCCTAGGATTCGGCTCAGGACAAAGGCCACCCCGACGATGGCCGCGCTCTGAACAAGCGAGGACGCCGAGGCTGTCGCCGGTCGTCCGAAGCGCGGCCCCGCTGGCGACGCAATCCGGCGCTCACCTCGGCTCGAAGCAGGGCACCCGGCTGGGGTCGCGTTTGGTCTGACGCTCATCTGCGAACCCATGCCGTCCTTGAGGGCATGCATCCGGTCTGGTACCATCTGCGAAGCGTTCCGGCAGCGCCGCGTCGCGGCGTGCCTCTAAAGATTGGGACAGACAGCGAAAGGTTATCCGGGGTGGCCAACAGCAAGTCGGCGAAGAAACGGATTCGGGTGGCGGAGCAGCGCCGCGCGAGGAATCGGCCGTACCGGTCGGCGGCACGGACGTTCGTGAAGAAGGCTGAGTTGGCGATCCGGGCGGGCGACCAGAGCGTCGCGGCGACGGCGGTGGGCGACGCCATCAGCATGTTGGACCGTGTCGCGGGCAAGGGCATCATCCACAAGAATAATGCCGCTCGGCGGAAGTCGAGGCTGATGACGAAGTTCAACAAGCTGGGCCATACCGCGTCCGCGTAGGACGGGCCAGCCTCACATTCCCGCGGAACCCATGGCGAACGGGGCGGCATCTACCTGCCGCCCCGTTCGGTGTCTTCACGGGGCACGTTTTGTTCAGCCCGGCCGAGCACGATCTCGTACAGGACATCCTCTGGATCTCGCAACGCTCCGCGCTTTGCCAGTTGATCGACTCGCGTCGCCATAAGGACAGCCGCACGGGCCGAGCCCGCGGTTTTACCGCGGAGGGTATTTGCAACGCTGATCATCCGGTTCGGGTTGCTGAGTCCTAGGTCCCTGCCAATCCTGACGGGATCACCTGGAGCCCCCGACACACCGAGAGCGACCGCCAGTTCCACTTGCTGATGAAGTTGGGCGGCAAGCCGAAACGGTTCTTCTCCCGCATCCAGCAGCTTTGCCAACTCGTCCAACGCGACTGGGAGATCGCCCCGCGCTACCGCGTCAGTGAATCGAAAGATTTGATCGGCGTCCCCTTGTGACACCAGGAGATCGACGTGGTGGGTCGTTACGGGACCTGGGTGAGCGGCGGTGACCAGCTTTGCCACCTCGCCACGGAGACGCTCAAGATCAGGCGGCCGGTCGTAGCGAGGATTTGTGGGTTTGGTGGACCAGGAGTTCGGGAAGAGGCGATTCAGGAGGAGGCGGGCAGTCGCCGGTTCCAACACCCCACCCTCTTCCTTTGCCGCCTTGGTGACCCAAGCGACCAGCTGCTGTCCACGGGGGGCTTCGCCAGCAAGCACCCGCGCGTCGGACGGAAGCGAGCGTTTGACGCCTGCGGGCACGCCCGAGAGATCTGGGTCGATCAGGATGAGAACGTTCTCCAGCGGCGTAGCAGAGAAGAGTGGAGCGAGATTCAAGGCAGTCGAGGGCTGATCGTCGGACGATTGATCCTCGTTTGAGCCGCTAGATTTCCCGGGACGGGAGGCGCGGGCAAGTAGGTCTTGAACCACAATCACGCGGCGACCGGTGAAAAACCCTGCCGTTCCAACCTGAGCGATGATCTGGGGTAGTGTGACTGCGCGACCGTCGAGGTGGGTGGTGCCGGCGCCACTCGGATCATATTCGGTGAGAACGCTTTGGAGATAGGTGCGCGCGGTCCACGCGTCGGGCCCGTGGATGAGAATAATCATCTAGACGCCGCATGCACCGCGGCCTGGAAACCGGGGGCAATGAGGTCAACGGGCCGACCCCGCCTGTGCCGTGTGCAACGGAGCCTTGAACCTGCTTTCGCAGGTGGGCACCGCAGCCCCGGCCGGCGGACCGTCCAGGGAGCAGCTCCCGACTCTCATTCTGTTGGCTCAAGACCACGTAGATCATCACGAGCACCGCAGGGTCAGCCACGGGGCGAGGGTAGCATGCGGGAGAGA
>JALYMD010000564.1 GCA_030773875.1 Chloroflexota bacterium
GGCGTGGCCGGAGGCCGGGCACGGCCGAACCTTCCCGGGTGAGATCGGACAGAGCAAAGGGACGGCGTGAACACCGACATAACGATACCTGCACAGCAGACGGCGGCATTCAACGGTAACGGCACGAAGCCTCCCGGACTATCGACACCGCTCGGGCCCGCGGGAGCGGAGGAAGGGCTTGACTACCGGCGGCGCTACCGGGGGTTGATTGGGGTCCACTCCAAGGTGCCGATCCGGGATCGGGCCATCCTTTCGCTGGTCTACACGCCGGGAGTCGCTGAGGCCTGCCTCGCGATCAAGGACGATCCCCTCGCCTCCTACGACCTGACCTGCCGAGGCAACACCGTCGCCATCCTGACAGACGGCTCCGACATCTTCGGCAGCCAGGGGGGCCCAGCCGAGGCCGCGATTCCAATCGAAGAAGGCAAGAGCGTCATCTTTAAGACGTTCGCCGGGATCGACGCTGTCCCGCTCTGCCTCGCGACACTGGACCCGCTCGACATTGTCGAAGCCGGCTCGGCGCTCACTCCCACCTTCGGCGCCATCTGCATCGACGACATCTCAACGCCACGCGCCTTCACCATCGCCGACCACCTGGAGAAGGCGGGCGACATCCCGGTTTTCTCCAACCAGCACCACGGCACCGCGATCCTGGTCCTCGGTGCCCTGATCAACGCGATGAAGGTGGTTGGCAAGCGATTGGAGGATGCTTCCGTCGTCATTAGCGGCGCGGGTGTGGCCGGAATCGGCGTCGCTCGTCTGCTCACGCGGTCCGGAGTCCGCAAGCTGGTGGTGTGCGATCGCGCTGGGGCGATCTATCGCTACCGCCCCGAGCGGATGAACTGGGCCAAGGCCTACGTCGCTAAGGAGACGAACCGGGAAGGCCGGACGGGCCCGTTGAGCGAGATGCTCAAGGGCGCCGACGTCTTCATCGGCCTCAGCACCGGCGGAATCGTCACTGAGGAGATGGTCCGCTCGATGGCCCCGGACCCGGTCGTCTTCGCGCTGGCGGTGCCCGCGCCCGAGATCAATCCCCAGGCGGCCCGGGCTGGTGGAGCGAAGGTCGTCGCGACCGGGCGGTCCGACTACCCGAACACGATGGATATCTCCCTGGTCTTCCCGGGTGTCTTCCGGGGCCTGCTGGACTGCCGGGCGCGCAACATCCGCCTCCGCACTCTCCGCTACGCCGCCGAAGCTCTCGCGGCGATGGTTCGTCCAGACGAGCTGCACGCGGACTTCATCCTCCCTCGCACCTTTGACTTCCGGGTCGCGCCCGCCATCGCGGCGGCGGTGGTGCGGGCAGCGGTGGAGTCGGGCGAAGCCGGACGAGAGGTGTCGCCGGAAGCGGTCGCCGAAAAGACTCGCCGCTACGTCTACGAGGGCCGGCTCCTCCCGAGCCGCCCGAGCACCCGCTCCGAGAGCAAGACCTTCCGGGAGGAAGCGATTGAGCTGCGAGAGCGGCACGGCGGGGTGCTGGAGATCCGCAGCAAGATCCCGATCCGGGATCAGCACATGCTGAACCTGCTCTACGTCCCACCCGCCGCGCTGGTACCCGCCCAGGCGATCAAGGACGAACCGGCGCAGGTGACGGAGCTCACCTCTAAGGGCAACCTCGTCGCGATCGTCACTGATGGCTCGGCCGTGCTCGGGCTGGGGGACATCGGGCCGCAGGCGGCCCTACCCGTGATGGAAGGCAAAGCCGTCCTCTTCCAGAGCCTGGCAGGGGTGGAAGCCTTCCCGATCTGCCTCGCCGCCCGCGACCCGGACGAAATCGTCCGCATTGTCCGCGCGATCTCGCCCTCGTTCGGCGGCATCAACCTGGAGGACATCTCCGCACCCCGCTGCTTTGAGATCGAAGACAAGTTGCGCCGCATCCTGGACATGCCGGTCTTCCACGACGACCAGCATGGGACGGCAATTGTCGTCGCCGCGGGTCTGCTCAACGCCCTGAAGCTGCGCGGCTGCACGATGGGCGACGTGCGGATCGCGATCAATGGGGCGGGAGCCGCCGGGATTGCGGTGACCAAACTGCTGCTGGCGCTGGGTGCGGGTGACGTGGTGCTCTACGACCGGGCGGGCGCCATCTACGAGGGGCGCACCGGCCGGATGGACGCGTCAAAAGAGGAAATCGCGGCCCTTACCAACAAGGAGCGCCGCAAGGGGCCCCTGGCAGACGTCATCGCACAGTCAGATATCTTCATCGGCCTCTCGGCGGGCGGCGCCCTCACGCCGGCGATGGTGCAAACCATGGCGCCCAACCCGATCGTCTTCGCGCTGGCGAACCCGGTCCCGGAGATCACGCCGGACCTCGCCAAGGAAGCCGGCGCGCTGGCCGTGGCCACCGGGCGCAGCGACTTCCCGAACCAGGTCAACAACTCTCTCGCCTTCCCCGGCGTGCTCCGCGGCGCGTTGGACGTCAAGGCGAAGGGCGTCAACGACGAGATGAAAATCGCCGCGGCGATGGCCATCGCGGACCTCGTCGCCCCGGAGGATCTGACACCGGATTTCTTGATTCCCGACAGCCTGGATCTTCGCGTGCCGCCGAAGGTCGCTGCCGCCGTCGCCAAGGCCGCCATCGACACTGGACTCGCCCGGGCCGCGCTCGACCCGCGGGAGGTCGAAGCCCGCTGCCGCGACCTCGTCTATGAGGGCACAATCGCCACGTAGATCGCGTTGATCGACTGCAACCGGACGGCACAGCTGCCCAGCGCCGGTGGTGATCCCCAGGCTTGAGAGCGGGCGCGGGAGGCGGCGGTTCGCCTCCCGCCCCGCGGCTCGGTGCTCACCGCCGACGTGCCGAGACCAGGCTCGGGTCCGGGACACGACCCCTCGGTGCCGCCGAGGGTCAGCGAATCGCGAAGCGGGCCTTCAACCACGCCTCCCGGGCCCGGCACTCATCGAACAAGGTGAGCGCTTCGTCCGGGGCGACGCGGCCGGCAACAATCGCCTCCGTTAGGGACATCGAGGGACGCTGGGCGTAGGCGTGGTAGCCGGTGGCGAGCAGGATTCGCGCCCAGTCAATCACACGGCGGAGATCGCGAGGCGCGAGACGGACTCCCGGGGCCGCGTAGTCGGGCTGCTCTTCAAGGTGAAAACCGCCCTCCCCGTTGATTCGACGGGCGATCTGACCGGCGTCGGTGGCATAGGCGTCACCACGGCGGGTTAGGACGGCGCAGTTTGCGACAACATGGGCGCACGCCTCCACCACGTCCTCGCCAAGCCGCTCCGCCGTAAGATCGGTCACGCGCAGGGGAGTCGAGAAAAACGGCACCAGCCACGCCCCGTGCAGCATGGCCTGAAGCGACACGACAGCGGGCATCCCCTGCCCCACATCCTCGTGCGGTGCTCCCATGACCTGCTCCTCCCCCAATGACGGGGCACTTCGGCGAGTGTACGTACAGTAGGCAACCATAGTACTCGGTAGGCGGTACGGCGTCAATGGTCGCGGTTCGAAGTGGACTCGCCGAGTGGAAAGCTCGTCCATTGACCCGTACCAGCGACGCGAAGGGAAGCGGACCCGACCGGTACTGATCGAGACCGCTTCCCTGTTTCCTTCCCCACCGAGGTTTCCTGATTACGCGACGGGTCCGGAGTAGTGGTCGCCAACCGGGGCCGCGCATAGGCCGCATGGCGTCCTGCTCCGGCTCCAGGCGTCGATGAAGAATCAGCCAAGAACCAGAAAGAGCGCGACCACCACGGTCACGAACAATAACCGCACCGAGTGAGTCTTGGTCTCACTGGCGGGGGTGATCGCGAGACCGGAGGTGACCGGACGCCAGTCGTATCCCGTGCGAGTGGCACGGG
>JALYMD010000565.1 GCA_030773875.1 Chloroflexota bacterium
TCGGCTTCCACCGGGATACCGAGATCCTGCAGCATCGTGACGTAGCGGCGAACCGTGCGCCGGTCCACCTCTAGCCTCGCAGCCAGATCGGCGCCACTCAACCGAGGGTGCGCCTGGAGGAGCTCCAATGTCGTGAGGACCCGCGTTGTCGGGTGGTACATGGCCACATCCCTCCCAGGGCACAACGGGAATGCGGGCCGATTATGCCCGCATTCAGCACTACCATGAACGGAGATCCCATTGGGGCGGCTACGAGGAGGAGGGCAACGGATGGCTCAGGCGAACAACCACGGCTCGGCGCTGGTGATCATCGACGTTCAGGTGGCGATCATGGACGGACCGGACCCGGCCTATCCTCCGATTCACGCTCGGGACGACGTGCTCGCGAAGATCGGCCATCTCTTGGAGCAGGCCCGCGCTGCCGCAGTGCCCGTCGTCTTCGTCCAGCACGAGCACCCGACCTTCACCCCGATGATGGCCGGGGCGCCCGGCTGGCAGATTCACCCGGCCGTGGCCCCCACCGCGGGGGAGGTGAACATCCGCAAGCGAGCCGCCGATGCCTTCTACGGGACAGCGCTGCGGAGTGAGCTAGATGCCCGGGGCGTGACTCGTCTCGTCATCGCAGGGTGTGAGACCGACCAATGCGTCGACACCACCGCCCGTCGCGCCCTCAGCCTGGACTTCGACGTCATCCTCGCCGCCGACGCCCACACCACTACGTCCGGAATGGAAGCCGGCCCGCTCAGTCCCGCCCAGATCATCGCCCACCACAATGCCACCCTTGCCAACCTGCCCCACCCGACGCGAGAGATCACCGTCATGCCGGCGGCGGAGGTGACGTTTTAGGCGCTGTCGTGGCGACTGTTGAAGGCCCTCGGCTCTACCACTCGCGCGTGTCACTTACCGATGCAGAATCGAGCGAAGATCTCGGCGAGCACCGCCTCATCCACGGCCTCGCCGGTCACCTCTCCCAGCGAGTGGAGGGCGGCACGGATGTCAATAGCCAGCAGATCCAGGGGAAAATCGGCGCGCCGCGCGGCTTGGGCGTCGCGGATGTGAGCCAGGCTGCGGTCCAGGGCGGCGTGCTGGCGGGCGGTGATGAGCGCCGGGTGCGCGAGGTTAGGAGTATCGCCAGCCAGGACCGCCGCAAGCGCCTCTTCCAACTCGTCAATGCCGGCACCCGTGAGGGACGAGATTTCGACGACGGGGCAACGAGGAAGCAGCGCGAGGACGGCGTCTTGGGGGGCACGGATGGGCAGATCGCGTTTGTTGATCGCGACCACAACCGGGAGCGGACCAAGGGCGTCCGGGTCTCGCTCCGCAAGCGTGCGCGCGACGGCGAGATCATCCTCGGTGGGAGAGGCCGACCCATCCAGGACCAGAACGGCCGCACCCGCCGCCGCCAAGGCACGGCGGCTTCGCTCCACCCCGAGCCGCTCCACCTCATCCGCCGTTTCGGCAATACCAGCGGTGTCCAACAGCGTGGCCGGGATGCCACGCAGGTCCACCGCCTCGGCAACAACATCCCGGGTGGTTCCGGCGATCGGGGTGACGATCGCGCGGTCGGTCCGCAGCAACGCATTGAGCAGGCTGCTTTTGCCGACGTTCGGCCTGCCCACAAGCGCGACCTGGGCACCCTCGCGGTAGCGCATGCCTGCCCGAGCACCGGCCACCGTGGAGGCCAGCGCCGCCTCGGCAGCAGCCAGACCCACGTCGACGTCTTCCGTTGGGATCTCGTCATCAGGAAAATCCGCGGCGGCATCCACGTAAGCCAGCAAAGAGACCAACGCATCGCGGGCGGGGCGGAGGCGCTCCGTGAGATGGCCAGCTAGGTCGGCAACCGCGAGACGCAAGGCTCCCGGCGTGCGGGCACCGACCACGTTGAGCACGGCCTCGGCTTGGGTTAGATCCAGCCGACCGTTGAGGAAAGCGCGAAGCGTGAATTCGCCTGGCTCGGCGTGGCGGGCGCCGGCTGCGAGCACGACCCGCAGCGTCTCCTGGAGCGGGACGGGGCCACCGTGGCAGGAAAGCTCGACAGTGTCCTCACTCGTATAGGTGCGGGGGGCCGCCATCCAACCGAGCAGCACATCATCGATCGCCGCACCGGAGGTGGGATCAATCACACGACCGTAGAGAAGCCGGTGGGATGGGACCTGCCGGAGGTCAATGGCTCGTCCCGTCGGCCCGCGCCGAAATACCCGGCCAGCAATCGCCGCGGCATCGTCGCCGCTGATCCGGACCACGCCAATAGCCCCGACGCCGGGCGCGGTGGCGATAGCAGCGATGGTGGAACTATCCAAGGAGAGCTGTTAGGCAGGGAGGGAACAGACGCCCGGCGGCCGAGGTCGCTTCGGCAGCGCTCCCTCGCCAAGTGCGGCGCTGTCGCACGTCAGCGGATTCCACGGCGTGTCTCAGCGCATGCCCTCTAGCTGGGGGCGCCGGCCGCGTCATCGATCTCCCGCTCGATCGCCGGTGCCACGTCGGCCGTCGACTCGTCATCGCCGCGCACCTGGGACACGAGATCGCTGGCGCGCTCTTTGAGCTGCACGGCACGTTCTGCCACCATGCCGCGCGTCTCCTCCCCCGTCTGTGGCGCAAAGACGAGGGCCAGGACAGCGCCGACAAGGAGGCCGAGCCCGAACCCGCCGAAGAACCCGCTGCTCTCCGCCTCGTCCTCCCGCTTGAGTGCCTCAAGGTCCCGCTCCGTCGCCGCGCGAAGCCGGGCCTCCTCAGCTCGGTCCAGCACACGCTCCCGTCGGTCCAGCACACGCTCCCGCCAGCTCGCCATCTTGCCCTCCTTTTGGGTAGCCGATCATGGGTGAAGCGGGGTCAACGCCGGGCGATGCAGCGCGCATCGCGCTCCACCCAACCCCATCACCCCCGTTTGCGGCTCTTCTGGTCCTTGCCGGTGACCGTGCGCGTCATGGCCCGCATCTTTGCGTAAGTCCCAGCCACCGAGAGGATCGGCTTGACCGCTTCCTCGCTCATGAACTCCGTCGTGCCGCGAATCCGTTTGGCGGTCCCGGTGAACTCTTCCAGGAGCGGGATGACCCGATCCTTGATTTGGAAGACCAGGTATGTGAGCGCAGCGGCAATCGCGGCAAGGATGACCACCACCAACAGGAACAGGAGCACCACGAAAATGACCGCGATGTCCCGCAGGCGCTCCAGTGCCGACTGGTCGGCCCCGCCGAGGACGTACAGCCCCCAGATGATCAAGGCCAGCACGAGCAGGAGTCCGAGGCCGCCCCCGATCGCGTACTTCTTCACGTTCCCCATCAGCCTTCCCAACCCTCCACCGTCACCCCCACCGGCGACACCGAGTGACGCTTGCCCGGGTCGTGCATCGACCCGCGGCCCCCGCTCCCCGATTGGGCGAGCGACCGCGCACCCGCCCACCAGGGCCGGAGCTACGACATGCACCCCCATTATGGAGGACGCGACAAAACGGGACCGGCAACGGCCCGCACTGCGATGGACGACGAGCGCAAAATACGCGCCAGTGGTCACGCCACACCTTCCCGGGTGCCAGCGTGCCCGCCCGCGGGCGTTGGGTCAGTCTGAGGGGGAGTTGGACGCAGCGACGACCGGACGCGGGAGGACGGGCACAGCCTCTGCTTCCGGGTGTGCCCGTTCCACAAGGCAAATCGTGCCGCCGCCAAGCACCTCGTCGCCGCGATAGAAGACAACTGCCTGGCCTGGAGACGCAATCGGCCCCGGACCATCAACCAAGATCGTCGCCTCCCCACTGGCAGGAGGACCAAGGGTGACCGTGGCGGTCGTGGGGGCGCCCCGATAGCGGACCACCACCTGGACTGGGAAGGGATCCTCCGGCCACGTCCCGTCGGTGAGGGCAACCGCCTCGGCATGGATAACCCGGGCGACCGCCTGTTCCCGGGATCCGACCACCAGCCGATTCGCCTCCGGATCCAGACCCAGGACGTAGCGCGGTTCGGCAGCGGCGATCCCGATGCCTCGTCGCTGCCCGACCGTGTGATGGACGAGTCCGCGATGCCGGCCGAGGACGGCGCCGGAAGCGTCGACGACCTCACCCGGCCGCGTCACGTCGGGGCGCCGGGCCGCGACGAAGTCGGCGTATGACCCCTTGCCGACAAAGCAGATCTCCTGGCTCTCGGCCTTGTCTGCCACAGGAAGGCCAAAGGCGTGAGCCAACTTCCGCACCTCGGGCTTTGTCAGCCCACCGAGCGGGAAGCGCACGTAGCCGAGTTGGTCCTGCGTCATCGTGTGGAGAACGTAGCTCTGATCCTTCCGGGCATCGACGGCCCGGAACAGCCGGTGCGGCAGACCGGCAGCCGGATTCCCGGGGACGATGCGGGCGTAATGGCCGGTGGCAAGGCAATCGGCGCCGAGGAGTCGAGCACGGCGTACGAGATGGCGGAACTTTACGTGACGATTGCACTCGAGGCAGGGATTGGGCGTCCGGCCTGCTGCGTACTCGTCAACGAACCGGTTCACCACGGCTTCGCCGAACTCCACCTCCATGTTGATCGCGTAGAACGGAATACCGAGCAGGGCGCAGGTAGCGCGGGCATCGTCCATCGCCGGGATGCCACAGCAGGGGTTGCTCTGGTGCTCGAGATCCCCTGGGGAAAAGAGGCGCAGGTTCATGCCAACGACGCGATAGCCCCGCTCCCGCATTACCAGCGCCGTGACGGCGCTGTCCACGCCGCCGCTCATCGCCACCACGACCGTCTTGCCGACCCCGTCCCGCGGCCCGATCCTGGCCTCCGTCAGAAGATCCTCCACATCGGACAGCCTCCCGGTGGGTTCCTGGGGCGACAGCGTAGAAGGATCGACGAGGGCGGCGAAGGGCTGGTGCGTGGACAAGAGCGAGTCTCCAGAAGGTGCGGGGAAGGCAGCCGGCGGAATAGCGAGCGGTTACGGGATTTCAAACGATGTGGACAGCGTGCGCCTGGTCGGGCTTGACCAAGCTTGGGGACATCACCGATCAACCCAGAGTCTAGCACGCGACCCGTCCACTCCCACGACAGCGGACCCAATGGCACCCGCAGGTTGAGCGGAAGGACTTGCCGGGTGTGACCAAGCAGAGCGCCTGACTGAGGATCGTTCAGGAGCCGATGTCCCGCAGGATCCAGAGGAGGCCAACCAATGTCTTGGCGTCCTGGATCTGATCCGGGCCGGGCTCAAGCAAGCCAGGGAGGGCCGCCAGCGGGGTCGGGACCACCCGGATCAACTCGTCTGGATCAGGTCCTCCTCCAGTTGGGCGGCATCCGTCGGCGCGAAACAGCACCAGGCGTTCAGCGGTGTAGCCAGGGCTGGTGTAGAGCGTCACGAGTTCTGTGAGGCGCTCTGGCTCGTGCCCCGTCTCCTCGATCAGTTCCCGGCGCGCCGTCTCAATCGGCGGCTCTCCCGGCTCAAAGGTTCCAGCCGGCAGCCCCAACAGGCGACGTCCAATGGAATGGTGGTGCTGGCGAACCAGTAGCACCTGCCTATCGGGGGTCAGGGGGACGATCGCAACTGCTCCCGGATGCTCCACCACCTCCCGCACGCTCTCCCGGCCGGAGGGAAGCCGCACCTGGTCAACCCGCACGCGAACCCGCTTGCCGTCAAAACCGCGCCGGCTCCCAAGGACTTCCTCCCGTGGCTCGGTCGAATGTTCAACGGCACCGCCGGGAGGAGGATCGCCATGCATCAGCTCGCGGCCTCCTGGTTGAACCGTCCCTACCGGCAGCCCCGGTGACCCGAGAGCACGGGAACCGAAGAACGAAAAAGGCACCCGTGAGGGGTGCCGGTCGGAGGCGCCAGGCGGATTCGAACCGCCGATCAGGGTTTTGCAGACCCGTGCCTTACCACTTGGCCATGGCGCCGTAGACATTTTGAAGCGGAAAGCGTATCCGAGTGTACCACGGGCCTGGAGCGGTGGGAGACGCTCGACACGAAGAAATCCGTCGCCGGACGATACACCGCGCGTCTCTCCTCGTAGTGTCTGGTGTTGGATCCTGCTTGCCATCCTCTGATCCGGTCCCGATACTCAAACAACCTGTGATGCGATCAGGGTATACGGCGTGTCGAGCTCACTGCGACGAATCACCTCTTGGAGACGTGATGACATCGGTATCCATGGGGGAGGCGAGTGCAGTGCCGGCACTGCTCGGCGTCTTTGCCCACCCGGACGACGAACAGGTCGGTACTGCCGGGGCGTTGCTAGGGTGTGTCTTCAAAGGCGTGGTAACGTTGGGAGATGAGCCGAGACCGAGAACTGACCGACGAGCAGTGGGCGGCGCTGGAACCGCACCTGCCGCCGCAGCGGGCCGCGACCGGGCGACC
>JALYMD010000566.1 GCA_030773875.1 Chloroflexota bacterium
AAGCTTGGTCTCCAGGACCGGGCGCAGACCGAGGTTGTTTGCGCCGAGTGCGGTGAGACGACCACCGTTCCTTTCGTGCCCCGCAACGGCAACCCGGTCTACTGCTCGCGCTGCTTCGATCGCGTCCGAACGGGGCGCGAAGTCAGCGCCGCCTCTCCCCTCTAGGGGACCTTGCTAAGAAGGGCGAACAGCGGCTCCGATCAGGGCCCTGTTCGCCCCGTCGGGGAGCCCCAATCTCTACTCCTCACCGACAAGGACCGGCCGGCCCCGAAGCCCGTCGGCTGGCCCGATGACGCCCTCATCCTCCATGCGTTCGATGAGCCGCGCGGCTCGGTTGTAGCCCACCCGCAGGCGGCGCTGGAGCATGGATGCTGAGGCGGTGCCGTGCTTCTGCACGATCTCCAATGCCTGCTCCATCAGCGGATCCTCACCCCCCTCCCCCGCCTCCTCCTCATTGCTGCTCGGAAGATCGAGCCACTCTTGGGCGTACTGAGGGATGGGCGCAACGGCATGCCAGTGTGACACCACGGCGTGGACATCCTTGTCCTCGATGAAAGCGCCCTGGATACGCTGAGGTTTGTACGCATCCGGTGGCAGGTAGAGCATGTCTCCCCGCCCGATGAGGCGCTCCGCCCCCGGCATGTCCAGCACCACGCGACTATCGACGTTGGAGGAGACGGCAAAGGCCACCCGTGCCGGCACATTAGCCTTGATGAGCCCGGTCAGAACATTCACCGAAGGGCGCTGCGTGGCGATGATCAGGTGGATTCCCGTGGCCCGGGCTAGCTGCGCCAGCCGGACCAGGAGCGTCTCAACCTCATCCGGCGCCGTCATCATCAAATCCGCGAGTTCGTCGATGATGACGACCAAGTAGGGGAGCTTCTCCGCGTTCGGCTCATCCTCGACTTTCAGGCGATAGCCATCCAGGTTTCGGACGCCGAGCCGTGAGAAGAGGTCGTAGCGCCGCTGCATCTCCCGCAGCACGAGGCGCAGAGCCCCGACCACCTTATCCATCTCGGTCACAACCGGGCACTGGAGGTGAGGAACGCCGTTGTAGCCCGTCAACTCCACCATCTTGGGGTCGATCATCAGCAGCTTGAGGTCGTCCGGAGAGCGCGTCAACAGAAACGTCGAGATGATGCCGTTGAGGCAGACGCTCTTTCCGGACCCCGTCGCTCCCGCGATCAGCAGGTGGGGCATCTTGGTCAGGTCGCCCACCACATAGCGGCCGTTGACATCGCGGCCCAGGGGAATCGGCAGCTTGTGTTTACCGCGGGCGAACGTCGAGGACTCCAGCGTCTCGCGCAAACCGACGGTCGCCACCTGCGCGTTGGGGATCTCTAGCCCGACCCTCGCCATTCCGGGCACGGGCGCCTCGATCCGCATACTGGGTGCGGCGAGCGCCAGGGCCAGGTCGTTCTGAAGCTCTGTGATCCGCCGCACTTTTATGCCGGTCCCAGGCTCAAGGGCAAACTGGGTCACCGCCGGCCCGGGATTGATCTCTCGCACCCTAGCTTCGACCTTGAAGCTCGCGAGCGTCTCTTCGATCACCTTCGCCTTGCCATCCAAGTCAGCGGCATCTGGGATGACACTGTCGTAGTAAGCAAGCTGACCAAGGTCCGGCAGCGGCATCGGTTGCCCGAGCGGGGTGGGAACCGGCTTCGGCGGAGCGGTCTTTGCCGCCGGCCGATCCTCCCGTTTCGGCACGTTGATCACACGGGGGGGGACAGGCTTGGCCGGCACGTCCAGTCGCTTCGCGCCCTGCTCCGACTCCCCGGTCGCAGCACGATGGCCCGAATCCTCGGCGTCCTCCTCGCCTGAGCTTTCCGAATCAACCTTTCTCCGCGGCCCCAGGGCGCGCAGATCCTGCTCAAAGGTGCGAAGATCGGTGTCGGCCAGGAGAAAGACGGCGACGGATCCGGCCGCGAACAGGACCAAACCGGAACCTAGCTGGCCCAGCGTGTGATGGGCCGCATCCTCCACAAACCGCCCAACGTTCCCGCCGAAGTGGGAATTAAGCTCCGTCGCTCCAAGCTGCAAGAGCCCGACCGTGGCAAGCGTGAACGCAAGCGCACCAAGGTAGTGGCGTGCCAGCAGCACGGGGCCCGGCTCGTCCCGAAAGGCGCGGATGGCCCAGAGGGCAATGAAGACGGGAACGAGGGGAGCCGCCAGCCCTAACGTGGCAATCAGCGTCTCGCCCCACCACGCGACGATCGGACCGTCGCGCTCACCGCGGCCAATTGCCCATGCGCTGATCAGAGCCATCAGCACGAGCGTGACACCCAGGATCTCGCGGCGGAGCCGGTCCGAAACAGCGAGGGCAGGGAAGCGGCTCCGAAGGCCGGTCCGCACTTGGTAAAGGCGCGCGCGCAATGGGAGGGTCGCTTCCTCGTTCGGGGCGCGCCGCCGGTCCTTCCCGGCCGAACTCGCCCGCCCCCTCGTCTGCGACACCATAGCCACGGTCCCCCTCGCCCGGAACGATCCGG
>JALYMD010000567.1 GCA_030773875.1 Chloroflexota bacterium
GAAGATGCTGTCGAAATCGAGGTCCTTGAGCTCGTCCGCGCCCCAGTTGGGCATCGGTCGCTTGTAGAAGTGGTCGAGCGCCTTGAGGCGAACATCCAGCATCCAGGGTGGCTCGCCCTTCATCGAGGAGATCTGCTCGACAACCTCGCGGGAGAGGCCCCGCTTGCCCTTGAAGAAGTAGTCCTCTTCGTCGTGGAACCCGTACTGATAATCACCGATTTCAACCTGGGCCTTAGGAGTCGCAACCATTGAAGTGCTCCTTGATCTCGGATCAACGCTCGAGGCACCGGCTAGCGCCAGCACCTACGACTTAGTCGGCGGCGAACTCGGCGCGCAGGGTCTCGTAGCCCTTGGCCTCAAGCTCCAGTGCGAGCTCCGGGCCGCCTTCCTGCACGATGCGACCGTTCATCATGATGTGCACGAAGTTTGGCTTGATGTGGTTGAGCAGCCGCTGGTAGTGGGTGATGACCAGCATACCCATCTCCGGCCCGGCAAGGGCGTTGACCCCTTCAGAAACCACCCGCAGGGCGTCGATGTCGAGGCCGGAGTCCGTCTCGTCCAAAATCGCCATGCTGGGCTCTAATAGCGCCATCTGGAGGATCTCCGCCCGCTTCTTCTCGCCGCCCGAAAAGCCCTCGTTCAGGTAGCGGGTGGCGAAGGCGTCGTCCATCCTGAGGAGCGCCATCTTCTCCTTCATCAGGCGGCGGAACTCCCGCGGGGTCATCTTCTGGGCCGCGCCGCCCTCGGCCGCGGCCGCCTCCGCCCGAGCGTTGCGGACGTTGGTCACCGCCATCCGGAGGAAGTTGGCCATCGAGACGCCGGGAATGACCGTCGGGTACTGGAAGGCCAGGAAGACGCCCTTGCGGGCCCGCTCGTCCGGCTCCATCTCCAGGATGTCCTCGCCGTTGAAGCGGATCGAGCCCTCGGTGACCTCGTAGGCCGGGTGGCCGGCCAGGACGTAGGCGAGTGTGCTCTTGCCGGACCCGTTGGGGCCCATCAGGGCGTGGATCTCGCCCCGATTCACGGTCAGGTTGACGCCCTTGAGGATCTCCTTGTCCTCAATGGATGCGTGCAGATTCTCGATCTCGAACATCGGCGTCTGGGTCGAATCGGCCATGATTGTTCCTCAACCTCCCTTTCGGGTTACGCAACCGCCACGTTGGCTCGCCGCGACGATGTCCTTCGATCCCTACGATTCGCCTCAGCGGCCGTCGCGAGCAGACCCTCGCATCCGGCACGGCGGACAAGTGCCAGCAAACAGTGTGTGGTGGCTCTCAACGGCGAAGCCGCTCTGCTCCTCCGCCACGTGCCGGGCGATCAAGGCAACTGGCACGTCCACGTCCAGGAGCAACCCGCAGGCGGTGCAGTGGACGTGGTCGTGACGGTCGACCCGCTTGTCGAAGCGGCTGGCCTGATCGGCGAAGGTCAACTCCTGAATCAAGCCCCGCTCCGCCAGCAGGTGGAGCGAACGGTAGACAGTGCCATAGGCGATCTTGGGATCCCGGCGTCGCACACGCTCGAAGATCTCGCCGGCTGTGAGGTGGCGCTCGGCCGCCTGCACTTCCGCCAGAATCAGCGTGCGCTGCGTCGTGTTGCGATACCCCTCAGCCACCGACATCGCTCCCCGTCGCAGTTCTACTTGCGAATGAGTCTCGTTTCCAATGCAAAGTGTACTCGAATCATCGGGATTCGGGCAAGCCGTGGAGCTCCGTGCACACCCTCGATTCAGGTGCCGGCGGGCTCTGCTCTCCTTCGGCGTCCCCACGATGGGCACGACATGCCGGATGGCGAGCGCCGCGTGAGATCTTGGACAAGATCCCGGCGCTTAGCCCGGATCATCCGTCCAGTTTGCCCCTGTGGGCACGCGTCCTGCATCATGGGCATCAACAGGGGGAGTAGCCATCACCCTTCCTCGGGGTGGCCCGCGGTCGTCATGACGTGCTCCAAGCACCGGCCGTGGGAGCGAGACCCGTCTCGCCCGGTCAGACCCTGGCGCATCCGCTGCGGGATGCGGCCGTGGTTTCGCTGTGCCTCGGGCCGCGAGGAGGAGAACTAAGTGGACTGGCTGACGAGCCCCGAGATCTGGACGGCGATGCTGACGCTGACGGCGCTGGAGATTGTCCTCGGGATCGACAACGTAATCTTCATCTCGATCCTGGCCGGCAAGTTGCCTGAGGCCCAACGGGATCGAGCCCGGATCGTCGGGCTCTCACTCGCGATGTTCATGCGGGTTGCGCTCCTCTTCTCGATCAGTTGGGTGATTGGGCTCACCGAGCCGCTCTTTGCCTTGTTCGGCCACGACTTCTCCGGCCGGGATCTGATTCTGTTCGGCGGCGGGCTCTTCCTGCTTTACAAGGCCACCTCCGAGATCCATGAGAAGCTAGAAGGAGACGAGACGCACGGCGGCACACGGGCAGCGGCCTCCTTCGCGGGGGTGATCGTTCAGATCTTGCTGCTGGACATCGTCTTCTCGCTGGATTCGGTGATCACCGCCGTCGGTATGGCCGACGATTTGCCGGTGATGATCGCGGCCGTGGTAATCGCGGTCGGCGTGATGCTGGTCTCCTCGGGGTCCATCAGCGCCTTCGTGGGGCGACACCCGACGGTCAAGATGCTGGCGCTCAGCTTCCTCCTGCTAATCGGGATGACCCTGGTCGCGGAGGGGTTCGGGCAGCACATCTCCAAGGGGTACATCTACGGCGCAATGGGCTTCTCGGTCTTCGTCGAGGCCCTGAACCTGCGGTTGCGTGCCAGTCATCAGCCAGTGCAGCTCAACCAGCCCCATATCAACGAGAACGCGGTACGGATCGCCGCTAAGGCCACCGAGCGCACGGTCTAGGAGCAGCACCGCGTTCACCGAGCGGCATCTTTTGAATCGGGAACGGAGACGAGATGAATCAGGACTTCACGGAGTTGCGCGTGCACGAGGTCCTTGTCGACGGCCAGGGAGCAGTGACGGCGCTCCGGGTTGAAGCCACCTGGGGCACCCACCAACCGGGCGGCGAGCCGCTTGTCTGGGACCGTAGCGTCTTCACGGTCGCGGCAGTGGGGCCGCTGACCGAGGCCGAGACGGGAGATCGCCTCGAGTTGCGTCCGGTCAAGTCGGCGACGTAGCCTTCGGTGAACCTCGATCTCTTCCGCCCTCTTGGGTCCTCCAGGCGTGCCCCAACCGGTCTGACCTGAGCACGCTCGTCTCGCGGTGACGGCTTGGATGACAGCCGGCGTCACGTCGTCAGTGCCCCTACCAGACCAATGCCGATCCTTAAGTTAAGCCGCCGGGACGAGCCCGCCGGCACGGGTCGCTCGGGCGGTAGCAACGGAGGAGGGGGAGATGCCGACCGTGGCCGTGACGCGGGTGATCCCGGAGGCTGGTTTGCGCCTGCTGCGGGAGGCGGCTGAGGTACGGCTCTGGCCGGAGGAGCTGCCACCGAGCCCGGTGGACCTCGCAGAGTTGCTGCAGGGGTGCGACGGTGCGCTCACACTGCTCACGGACGCGATCACCGGCGACGTGCTGGACCGCGAGCCGGGGCTGAGGGTGGTGAGCAACTTCGCGGTCGGGTATGACAACGTCGACGTGCCGGCCGCCACCGCCCGCGGCGTGGCCGTCTGCAACACGCCCGGGGTGCTGACGGAGACGACGGCGGATTTCACCTGGGCGCTGCTGATGGCCGCCGCCCGCCGGATTCCCGAAGGTCGGGATTACGTCCGGGAAGGGCGCTGGCTGACCTGGGGTCCGACCCTGCTGCTGGGGCGGGACCTGACCGGGGCCACGCTCGGCATCGTCGGCTTCGGGCGGATCGGGCGGGAGGTCGCCAAGCGGGCGGCTGGCTTCGACATGCGCGTCCTCGCCTATGACACTTTTGAGGATCAAGACGCCGCGAGGCAGCTTGGCGCGACCTACCGGCCGCTCGACGACCTGCTGCAAGAGAGCGACTTCGTCACCCTCCACGTTGCGCTGACGCCCGAGACACAACAGTTGATCGGCGCCCGCGAGCTAGAACTGATGAAGCCCGAGGCAATCCTGGTCAACGCAGCGCGCGGCCCGGTGGTCGACACCGACGCCCTGACGGCGGCGCTGCGTGACGGCACGATCGCTGGCGCCGCCATGGACGTCACTGATCCCGAACCCATCCCGGCCGACCACCCGCTAGTCTCGATGCAGAATGCCCTTATCGTGCCCCACATGGCCTCCGCCACCGTCGCCACACGGGACCGGATGGCGGAGATGGCGGCCACCAACCTGCTCGCAGTCCTCCAAGGTGAGCGCCCGCCCCACATTGTCAACCCCGAGGTGCTGGAGCGGCGCTGAAGTAGACCGCTGACAATTGCATTCGTAGATTTCGGGTTCTTCTCCTCCAGTGGGACTGGGCTGCGGATTACGCCCAAAAGGGCCATTGAGGAGGCTGCTAGCTGTCACGGATTGACGTGGCTGTCGAACCCGCCGTGGCCAGTTGGTCCGTCGGGAGTCAAGGGGCTTCAATGAAACTTCGACTCGCCGTCTTGGCAGATGCGGTTAACACGTCGCAGGACGGCAAGTTGAACCTTCTTGGCGTGTTCAACACGATCTACTTCCATGCCATGCCAGAGGCTATTCCGGCGTTGCACCTCGTTCTGCGGTTAGAAGCAGATCGCGATGAATGGGGAGTGACAAAGGAGTTGACGGTACGTCTCATCGACGCCGACGGGAAGACGGTCGTGGACGTGACGGGAGACATCAGCGTCCCGGCTTCCTCGCTAGATCCCTTCCTCTACGTAGATCAGATTCTTTCGCTCGAAGAGATCGAGTTCTGGCGTGACGGGGAGTATCGCTTTGATATCCTCGTCGATGGTCAATTGCTGGAACCAGGGGTCTCCTTCCAGGTAGTTTGGCTTGGAGCCGAAGACCCGCGAAATGTCCTCAGGTGACAAGCTACGCAAGCGCATGAAGCGATCCAAACATGGTTGGACGCCGGACGACCTCGATCGGCTTTACACCAGCTTTGGCTTTCGCAAGCGTCAAGGCGGAAAGCACATCATCTACGACCATCCTGAGTTGCCTCCGCCTCACAACCGTGCCACTGTGCGCCGCGCGGCACCGCTGCCGGTCGGGTATATTGAAACCACTCTGGAGCTCCTTGATCGATTGGACGAGTGCCGACGGGCCAAATCGGGGATCAAGTGATGGATGAACACGATGACGCCCTGGCCCGTTATATGGCGATGTCGTACGAGGAGATCGTCCTACCCGATGTCACAACGGACGGACGCCCCTGGTACTTCGCGAAGAACCCCGAACTTCCCGGGTGCGTCAGTGATGGGACATCCCCCAGGGAAGCTCTTTCGAACCTACGTGAGGCAAGGGCTCTCTACATCTCCTCCTTGATCGAGGATGGCCTGCCGGTTCCTCTCCCCGGCGGCTCGAACCAGAGCGAGATGAGTCAAGGAGCATTTACCGGAGCCATGCAAGGTCCTCGGCGAGTGTTGTGGGAGGTGCTTCGTCCCTCTCCCACCCCCAAACACACTCCCCGGTCCAAACCGACGCCGCTTCGGGGTACTGGGGTTCGGGGCAGCATCCAGACTCTGCCCCCGGCTGCGTAGAGGACGTAGGCGCGATGAGACCATTCCCGTAGTGCTTATCTCCCTTTTGATGCGGACGGGGGCTCCCTCAACCTAAGCTCCCCGAGTGGCCCAACGGTGCGGTCCGGGTCCATGAATTCAAGGGAAATTTCTGGTTGCTGCCCTCTTCACACCCGTCGTGCAGCCGCTTAGAGCGACCGGCAATAGGCCTCGCTAGAGTCGTCGGGTGGTGGGGCGGGTGACCCAGCGGTAGCAGGTGCGTGCCCGCTGTATCAAGCAGCGGGTGACCACGAATGCAGCGGCAAGGAAGAGGTAGA
>JALYMD010000568.1 GCA_030773875.1 Chloroflexota bacterium
GAAATGACGGTCGGGTACGTGCCGATCTCCATCTACGCGCCGCTCTTCGTGGCCAAGGAGAAGGGGTACTACGCGGAGCAAGGGTTGGACGTTTCGCTCGAATCCTTTGCCGGGGGCGGTGACCTCGTCGCGTTGACCGCTACTGGCGACCTTGATGCCGCGGCGTCCGGTGCAGGCCCAGCCTTCTGGAATGCCGCAGCAGGGGGGCTCTCCGTCTCTGTTGTCGCTCCCGGCCATTCCGAGGGATCGCCGGTCGCTACGCCGCTGATGATCTCCCGGGAGGCATGCGAATCCGGCGCGATCACCCGCGTGGCCGATCTTAGGGGAAAGAAGGTATCCGTCAACGCGCGGGGAGCGACGGAGTATTGGCTGGGCCAAGCTCTCGCGACGGATGGTCTCACCATCGACGACATCGACCTTCAGACCCTTCCCTTTCCGGATGCTGTTGCGGCACTGGCATCAGGCGCACTTGACGCCGCCATGGTGGCTGAGCCGGTCGCGACGGGGGCGGAGCAGCAAGGTCTTGCGGTTCGTCTTCTCGCCGACTTCCCGGTTCAGGATGTTCAGCCGACCGTGATCGTCGCCAATGACGAGTTTATCGCTGACCATCCCGACGCGATGCAGGGTTTCGTGACGGCCTACCTCAAGGCCTGCCGTGATCTGGCAGGACCCGGCTTCAAGGACCCGACAAATCTAGCGATCATCGAGACATACACATCCGTGCCTGCCCCCTTGGTGGGCGGGGCTGTTCAACCGGTCTACAGCGTCGATGGCCGCATCGACACCGCTGGTCTCAGCAAATTGCAGGCGTTTTTCCGGGAGCGAGACCAGCTTGAATACGACGAAGACATTGATCCGGCCACGCTTGTCGACGACCGTTTTGTCCAGGCGGCTCTGGCACAGTTGGGCCCTTTCGAACCCTAGTCGGCTGGGCACCCAGATTCAGGTGAGCAGGGTTGCGCGACTGGGAGAGGAAGAGGTCTGAAGCGTGAGCCACGCGCGAATCTTGACCCGGTCAATGACCAGCGAATCTCCCATCGTCCGCCCCACCACCGATGGACGGCTCCATCATGACGTCGCCGGGGCGCGGATTCGAGCCGCGGGTCTTGGAAGGCGATTCGAGACAGCCGACGGACACCTGGACGCGATCAAAGGGGTTGACCTGGCGGTCGAGCCGGGGGAGTTCTGTGTCATTGTCGGCCCCTCGGGGTGCGGGAAGACCACCCTTCTGCGCATCCTCGCGGGTCTCGACCGGCAGTCGAGCGGCTCCCTGGAGCTTGCAGGTCTTGGCCCGGGTCACCCGACGAATGCAATGGTCTTTCAAGGTCGATCCGTCTTTCCATGGCTGACTGTCCGCCAGAATGTCGCCTATGGCTTGAAGTTGCGCGGACTCGGACGGCGGGAGCGCGGCGAGGTAGCCGACGGATTGCTTGAAACGGTCGGCTTGGGGAGGTTCGCGCGAGCGTATCCTCACCAACTCTCCGAGGGGATGCGACAGCGGGTGGCGATCGCACGAGCTCTGGCGGTTGACCCAGACCTGCTGCTCATGGATGAACCCTTCGGTTCCCTCGACGAGCAGACCCGATTCCTCCTTCAGGAGGAGCTGCTTCGCATCTGGGAGCGGACCGGAAAGACTGTCGTCTTCATCACCCACTCCATCGACGAGGCGATCGTGCTGGCTGACCGGATCGTGGTGATGAGCGCCCAGCCCGGCACGACCAAGGCGACGCTCACCGTCCCCTTCCCTCGCCCGCGCTCACTCACTGAGGTGCGTAGTGACCCGGCGTTTGCCCCGCTGTTCAACGAGATCTGGGGCCTGCTGCGGGACGAAGTGAGCGCGTCGCGGCGCTTGGACAGGGCCATCCCGTGAGCCGCCGCACCCGTCGCTGGTTCGAGGCCGCTCTGACGGTCAGCGGTCCGCTGCTGTTGCTCGGTATCTGGGAGTGGCTTGCCCGCACAGCCCGGATCGATCCCACCTTCTGGCCGCCTCCGAGTAGTCTGTGGGGAACGTTCGTCTCCCTGGTGCGCGATGGCGGTCTCCTGGGCGACGTGCGAGTGACGTTGGTCCGCATCCTGGGCGGGTTCGTACTAGGCGCGGTGCCCGGTGTGGTGCTGGGACTCGTCATGGGTCTCTTTTGGCCGATCCGAGTTCTCTTGATGCCGATCGCGACTGCCATCTACGCCGTACCCAAGATCGCGATCCTGCCTCTGGTGTTCATCGTCTTCGGCCTCGGGGAAAGCTCGAAGCTTGCCATTGTCGCCGTCTCAATCTTCTTCCTGGTCGTGCTGAACACGATGGCAGGCGTGCAGGCGATCGACCCGTCATACCGGGACGTGGCTCGGAACCTCGGCGCGAGTCCGCTGGAACTCTTCCTCACCGTCGCCCTGCCCGGATCTCTCCCTGCCATCTTTACCGGGCTGCGACTGGCGCTTGGGTTTGCGCTGATCGTGATCGTGGGAACGGAGTTCATCAAACCGGGCGACGGCGTCGGCTCTCTCATCTGGGAGAGCTGGCAGCGGCTGGCGATCAAGTCAATGTTTGTTGGGCTGGTTGTGACAGGTCTTCTCGGCTGGCTGCTGACGGTGGCGCTTGACGTCCTGGAGCGGGTGGCTCTCCCGTGGCAGGCCCGAGAATAACGGGAGCGAGCGAGAGGATCCCGTTACTCCCATGACCACATCAAGAGTGTCGACACGGTGGCGTCCCTCGGAACGAGCAGGGTGATCCAAGAGGGCTTGCTGCGACCAGATGCGGTTCACGCGGGGATAATGCTCTCCTTCAGCGCCGCTGCGCTGGGGTTGGTTATCGTGGACGTCGCCAGGTGGCCGATCCTTCTTCTCGCGCTGCTCAGCCTGGAAGCAGCGTATCTCTACACTGGTGGTCCATGACCGCTTGATTACATTGCGATCGGTGAGTTGACCGTGTTTGGCTTCATGGGCTCGGTGATGGTGGTGGGTGATCCGTACGGCGTGGCCGGCGTGCTCGCGGGAACCGTCCTTGATCGTGTTGCCTAACCTCGGGCGAGGGTGCCGCCCGCTGTCCCGTTGCGTGTCCCGAGGATCCCGGCCGGTGCCGACGGCAGCAGCCGCGGCGGGGCTCGCCTTCGCGGCGTGTCTGCTCTATGACGCGCGTTACGTTCAGCCCTATCGTCTGGGTTTGACCCGGCTCGATCTTGAGTTGCCGGCCGGACACGAAGGGCTCGCTGGCCTGACCATCGGATTCGTCTCCGACACCCACGTCTGCGGCGCCTTCACGGCTGCAGACGTTGCCAGAGCCGTGGACCTGGTGCTAGAGGCAAGGCCGGATCTGGTGCTCCTCGGTGGCGACTACGTCTCCGGCTCGCCCCGCTTCATCCCTGATGCGGCCAAGGCGCTTGGGAGCCTGGTAGCAGCGCCGCTCGGTGCGGTCGCTGTCCTCGGCAATC
>JALYMD010000569.1 GCA_030773875.1 Chloroflexota bacterium
TGCCAGTGGGAGCGCGTCACTGGATCGCGCGCCCTACGGTAGCGAGCCTCCAGGTCGGCGAGGGGAAGGTGCGGGGGCACCACAAGACGTCTTGGCATTCCCTTAGTCTACATCCGGAGTCCGTATGATCTGAAACGTCGGCTCGCGCTTGGCTATCGGCATGGCCACCGAGCCCTACCAGCCCTCCGAAGGCCGCTATTGCCTCATTCGCCGCTATGGCCGGGCTGCATCACTGCTTGTGCCAGAGCATGGAGTCCGTCGTGCAGGCGGCCAGGGAGCACGACTTCGGCTTCGTCGCCATCACCTACCTCGAGCTGTTCCCCAGCTACAAGCGGCCCTACCAGGGTACGAACGCTTCAGCCGAGTACCCTGGTGCTTTTGACCGACGTATCGCTTGCTCCACGAGGTTCACTGAGGACACAATGGGCAAATTGCCACCTCGCTCGGCAGCACCCACCCATCCTATGGATCGTGTGTCCGTTAGAGCAGGATAGCTCGCCTCCCGCTCTGGACCTGGTCGTCTCTTGCCGCTTACACGTCCGTGCGCAACCGCGGGTCCAGCAGATCCCGGACGGCATCACCGAAGATGTTGATCGCCAGGACGAGCAGCCCTAGGGCCAGCCCCGCGTAGAGGACGGTCCAGGGCGCCAGCTCCATGTAGGTGCGATTCTCGCTCAGCATCGACCCGAGTGAGGGGGTTGGCGGGACGGCGCCGAGTCCCAGGTAGCTGAGCGCCGCTTCAAGGATCACGGCCCCCGAGAGGCTGAGCGCCAACTGCACCAGGATGGGCGCGGCGATGTTCGGGAGCACGTGGCGCACCATGATCCGGCTCGTCGTGGCTCCCGCGGCCACGCCGGCCTGGACGAACTCGACGTTCTTGACGGCCAGCGTCGAGGCCCGCACCACCCGGGAAAAGATGGGGGTGTAGACCGTTGCGATCGCGATGACGATGCTCGTGAACCCTGCCCCAACAATTGAGACCACCAGAATTGCAAGCAGCACCGCCGGGAAGGCGAAAAGCACGTCCATGACCCGCATCACGAGGTACTCGGGCCAACGTCCAACATACCCGGCAACCAAGCCAAGTGCCGTCCCGGCAATGGCCGAGGCCAGGACTGAGGTGGCACCGACCAGCAGGGAGATCCGGGTGCCGAAGAGGATGCGGCTGAGCACGTCGCGCCCGAAGACATCGGTGCCGAGCAGGTGGTTGTTGTTGGGCGCCAGGAGCCGATCGCGCGGCGCCATCTCGACCGGGTCATCGGGCGCAATCAGGGGCGCCGCCAGCGCGGCCAGCACGATGGCAACCAAGATGACCCCCGCGACGAAGCCCGCCCGGTTTTGACGGCCGAGCCGAGCGAGTAGCGTCCACGACCCCGACGAGGGACGGGTTGCGAGCGTCGTCTCGGCTGCCACGGCGCTCACGCCCGTCTGATACGCGGATCGATGAAGCCGTAGACGAGGTCCGTGAGCAAGTTGACCAGCACGAAGCTCGCGGCGATGAAGAGCGTTGTGCCCTGGACGACGGGGTAGTCGCGCTGCAGGACGGCGTCGAGCGCGAGTCGCCCGACGCCTGGGATAGCGAAGAGTTGCTCGACAATGACGGTGCCGCCGAGGAGGTAACCGGTCTGGATCCCGACCACGGTCACGACCGGCACCAGCGCATTTCGCAGCGCGTGTCCGAGGACCACTGCTCGCCCGGACAACCCCTTCGCGCGGGCCACCGTCAGGTATTCCTTCCGCAACTCTTCGAGGAGCGCCGAGCGGGTCATGCGCATGATCGAGGCGGCGAGGAGTGCGCCCAGCGAGATCGTCGGGAGCACGAGGGACTTCAGGTTCGCGCCGATCCCCTCAGAGAGCGGGACAAAGCCCGTCGTCGGCAGCACGGGCCAGCGCAGCGAGACAAAGAGGATCAGTAACGTGCCAAGCAAGAAGTTCGGAATGGAGAGGCCGATCAGCGCCGCGACCCGCGCTAGGGCGTCGATGACCCCGTTGCGGCGGACGGCCGAGAGGATGCCGGCGGGGATCGCCAGCAACAAGGATGCGGCCGTCGCCAGCGCGGCGAGCTCGAGGGTGGCCGGTAGCCGCTCGAAGATGACCTCGGCCACCGGCTGATCTGTGCGCAACGACCGCCCGAAATCACCGGTCAGGGCGTTGCCAAGCCATACCACGTACTGAACGGGTACGGGCTTGTCGAGCCCATGCGCGCGGGCGATGACCTCTCGCTGCTCTGCACTGACATCCGGCCCAATCCCGAGCATCACGTCGACGAAGTCGCCCGGGATCAGGTGCATCGCCCCGAACACCAGGATCGAGATCCCGAGCAGGGTCGGTAGAAACACCACGATCAGGCGGCGGGCAATGTAACTCAGCATCGGCTCGCTCGCGATTCAGGATGCCTGAGTGTCCATTGACAACGGGGCGTGCCGAGTGAGCCCACGCCTCCCCCTACGCCAGGCGGGTCCGCTTCAGGGTTTCCCAGGTGTCTACCGGCGACGGCTCGAACCCCTGGACGTTGTCCCGCAGCGCAAAATAGGCCATGCGCGTAAAGAGGAAGAGCCCCGGCGCGGCCTCGGCGATCTTCGCCTCCACCTGCCGGTAAATCTCCTGCCGCTGCGCCGGGTCGACCGTCGAACGCCCCTCCTCCAGCAGCCGGTCAACTTCCGGATCGCTGAACTGGAAGGCGTTGACCGATCCACCGGTGTGGAAGACTGGGTAGAGCGCGCGGTCGGGATCGTTGCCGCTGCCGTTGTAGCTGACGAACGTGGCGAAATCGCGGTTCTTCCAGCGGTCGATGAACGTCCCCCACTCGACCTGATCGAGGGTGACGGTGAT
>JALYMD010000570.1 GCA_030773875.1 Chloroflexota bacterium
TAATGATCCGGATCCGACCGATTCGCTCAACGACGAAAAGGCGTCCGCTGCCGTCACCCGCATTCGTGATATTCACCGGGTCCACGAGACCACCAGCAACCTTCACGAGTTGCACGGAGACGTTGCCGGGGAGCGTCCCTGCGGGCACGGCCACGGGCGAGGCAAAGGGCGAGAAATCGTTCGGTGCAGTCTCCTGAGCGCGCGCAGAAAAGGCTATTCCTGTGACAAGCACCACAAGGAGGGCCACCAAGACACGAACCTGTTTCACCCCGGACTCCTTCTACGAAAACCTGACGCCTGAGCAACCAGACGTCTTCTGACATTCTCGCGTATCCAATAGGATTGTGCTTGGTGTCTCTGTTGCCGCTTTTGCTGTGACCCGACAGGTGATATAGCAGGGCGCCGTGAGCAGCGGGGCGGCCCTGCACATTCGGGATTCCGCGACGACTTCCCATCCGGTCCTAGGACCCCTAACCCTGAGGGTTCGACCGGAATTCCTTGAATGCGGAGGCGCGGGCCCGCATATCGGTGAGGAACGCAGAGCGACCCTGAGGCGGCGCGAAGGCGATCCGAACGTCGACCAGGCGGAAACCCTGCAACGCCTTGAGCCAAGTTCGGATCACCTCGCCCAGGTCTTGGGGGCGCGGCTCGTACCCGCTGGCCCACGCAACTTCGAGGGAGTGGCCCTCAATGCGGCTCGTCACGCCATCCAGGAAACTCGGGTAGGTTGAAGCTATCGCTTCCAATCCTGCTGTCTCCTCAAGCCCGATCTTGGGGTCAAGCACCCCGATCTCGACACCGAGCCGGGCGCTCAAATCCCCGATCACGGTGACGCCATCGCGTTCACCTTCGTGGTGAAGGACGAACGAGGAGAGCGGATTGCCACCGATACGGTCGGAAACCTCGATGGTCTGGAAGGAGAGGCCCGGATCGTGGGGGACACTGACCGGGCTGCCATGAGCCGCCGCGCGTGCGGTGAAGGAGGGGATGGAGGCGAGCGTGTCGGCACCTGGGACGACGGGGATGCCGATCTGTTTGACCTGATCGATCGCGCTCAGCAGGTTGGGGTGGACATCGCCCGGGACGATCACGGCTGTCGGCGCCTCATGCCGCAGCAGGTTGGCTGTGGCAATCGAACTCGCCGCGCCGCGGCGGACGGCGTAGTCCAACGAGACCGCGGTGGCGGCGGCGAGGGCGACGAGAGGATCGTCCCAGATGAGTTCCGCGGCAACGGGCAGAATCGGGAGTCCACCCGGCACGGGGGGATGACCCAGCCAGACGGCCCAACCTGGTACAGAGGCGAGTTGCTCCCACGGAATGGAAACGGCAGGGAACGCGGCACCGGCTCGTGCCAGTGCCGCATCCTCCCCGAGGGTGTCTCGCAGTAATTCGGCTCCAGTGGCGCCTGGTGCGGAGATCTGTGTCACTGGTGGCAGTTGGGTGCTGGTGACGCCTAGACGGCGACCACGCCAAGTGTCCGCCCGAGCGCCTCGTCAAAAACGGCGAGGTCGCCAGGAACTCGGGAGGTGATCAGGTTGCCATCCTCTACCAGCGGTTCATCCACGTAATGCCCGCCGGCGTTCGTGATGTCGTCGCGAATCTTGTTGACGGACGTGAGCCGGCGGCCATTGAGGACCTTGGCGGAGATGAGCAATTGGGGGCCATGGCAGATCGCGGCTACCGGCCGACCAGACTCCACGAACCGACGGGTGAACTCCACGGCGGGGTCATGGATCCGCAGGTTCTCGGGCGCTCCGCCGCCGGGAATGACAAGCATGTCAAAGTCGTCCGGCGAGACATCGTCGAAGGTCGCGTCGGCGGTGATCGTCGCGCCCTTCTTGCCCTTGATCTCGCCGCGTTCGATGCCGATCACGGTCACCTTAGCTCCCTGGTTCTCAAGGAACTCCTTGGGATCGGTCGCCTCGACATCCTCAAAGTTGTTGGCGAGCACCATCGCGACATGCTTCTGCTGGCTCTGCATGGACCCTATACTCCTTCCGCGTTGAGTCACATGGACCTCTGGGGATACCTTGAAGCTGTTGCAAGCGCCGTACCAGGACAAGGTGACATTGGGAGCGGCCGCGACAGCGTGGCTGGGGAAAGGGAAGGATGACTGAGATGTCGGGGCACACATCGGCGGACGAGCGGGTGGAGATCCGGGACGAGAACGCGAGCCGCGTCCTCGCTGCGATCAACCCGGAAAAGACCGTTGAGTTTCTGCGAGGGCTCGTCCGCATCCCGTCCGTGAATCCAGAGGGGGACGTGCGCGATGCCATCGCGTACTGCATGGAGCCGCTCAAGGCGGCCGGCTTCGCCTGCCGGACGGTGGGCATCGAGGAGACAAAGCCGAATCTCGTCGCCGAGTTCGGTCAAGGCGACGGTCCGACGCTCTGCTTCAACGCCCATGTCGACGTGGTGCCTACCGGCGCCGAAAGTGCCTGGACTCACCCACCCTTCGCGGCAGACCTTGCCGACGGTCGGGTGTACGGCAGGGGCGCTGGCGACGACAAAGCGAGTGTCACGGCGCAGGTGATGGCTGGGGTGGCCCTCGCCCGTTCGGGAGTCAAGCTTCGGGGCCGCCTGGTCGTCAATGAGGTCGCCGATGAGGAGACCAGTGGCGTCGCCGGCGCGAAGTTCATCGTCGAGAGCGGGCAGGTGCGACCCGACTTCGTCATCGTCGGGGAGCAGACGTTGAACCGGGTCTGCGTCGGGGAGAAGGGAACGGCTGGGGTCACGATCACGACGTTTGG
>JALYMD010000571.1 GCA_030773875.1 Chloroflexota bacterium
GATCTGGTGAGAGGCGAAGATCCAGCCGAAGACGATGCCGACGCGGGGTTTGCCGAAGATGTCGGCGGTGAGAGCAACCGTGGGGGGGACGGTGGCGACCCAGTCGAGTCCGTAGAAGACGATGAAGAGGATGAGGCCGGCGTTCTGTATGTCGAGGGCCGCGGGTAGGTAGAGGAGGGAGAGCCCGCGCAGGCCGTAGTAGGCGAAGAGCAGGCGGCGGCTGTCCCAGCGGTCCGTGAGCCAGCCCGAGAGCATGGTGCCGGCGATGTCGAAGACCCCGATCACGGCCAGAAGGCTGGCGGCGGTGACCTCGGCCATGCCGTGGTCCATCGAGGCTGGAATGAGGTGGGTGCCAATGAGGCCGTTGGTGGTGGCGCCACAGATGAAGAAGCTGCCGGCCAGGATCCAGAAATCGCGCGAGCGGGCGCCGAGGCGAAGACCCTGGAACGCGGCGGCGAGCGGGCTGCCGGTGGAAGCAGGGGCTTGGGCGGCGTCGGGGGCGCCGTAGGCGCGCAGGCCGAGGTCTTCGGGTTTGTTTCGCATGAAGCGGGCGACGAGGGGCACGACGAGGAGGGCACCGGCGGCGACGGTGGCGGCCGCCCAGCGCCAGCCCAGGTTGGCGGCCAGCCAGGCCAGGAGGGGGAGAACGACGAGTTGGCCGGTGGCGCTGGCCGCGGTGAGGGCGCCGAGGACGAGGCCGCGGCGGTGGACGAACCAGCGATTGGCGACGGTGGCGGCGAGGACGGAGGCCATGGCGCCGGTGCCGAGACCGACGACGACGCCCCAGAGCAGGGCGAGTTGCCAGGGCGCGCGCATCAGGGTCGTCAATGCCGAGCCAGATGCGACGGTCAGCAGGGCGATCAGCATGACCCGCCGGATGCCAAACCGCTCCATCAGGGCAGCGGCGAAGGGACCACTGAAGCCGAAGAGGATCAGATTGATGGAGACGGCGAGGGAGATGGTGGCCCGGTCCCACCCGAATTCCTCTTGCAGGGGAACGATCAGGACGCCAGGCGTGGAACGGAACCCGGAGGCCCCAAGGAGGGTGACGAAGGTGACGCCGGCGACGATCCAGGCGTAGTGGAGGCGGTGGCGGGCGGCGCTCCGGGGCATCGATCTTTCCTCAGATGCAGTGCTGGGAATCGTTGGGGCAGGTGCTGGATGGTTGCCGAGCGGTTGCGGCCGGGATGCTGGTGGCGACCCGTGGGGCCCGAGCGACGCATGCGCCGCCCCTACAGGAGCCATCGTGTCACCTGGCTGTGATCCTCCTTCACGAGATGGGACGTGTCTGTATCCGGGCGAACGTTCGAGCCGTTGAGCCGGAACCATGGGCAGGAGGTGAGCGGCTAGGTGTCGACGTAGCCCTGGGCCCAGGTGCGGGCGGGATCGTGATTGCGGAGATCGACGCCGAAGTCGACGGCGGCCTTGAGGCCCAGGAGAACGGAAACCCAGCCAGCGGCGACCTCGGCGCGGTGCTCGGTGGGCACGCCGGCGTCGGTGAGGGTGAGATCGGTGCCGCCGGAGCCATCGTCGGCGAGGTCGAAGGTGGCGACCGAGCCGTCGACGTAGCGCACGGCGAAGCGGCGCGGCGGCACGTTCTCCAGGACTTCGCCGCGCCAGGTCTGGCCCCCAGGAAAGACCCAGGTGATCACGCCGTCCTCCTCCCGCGCGGACTCGGCCCAGAAGTGGGCGCGCCCGAGGTCGGTCATCAGGACGGCGTGGACCTGGCCCGGCGGCGAGATGAGGTGAATCCGCCACCGGAGGGCGTGCGGGTCGGGTTGGAACGTCACGGGCATTCCTTTCGGTGTGGTTGAGGGGAACGAGTTGGGAGTTGGCCGGAGGGCGGTGGGGCTCGCAGGCTCTTCTTAGCCGGCCCGGTGGCGCCAGGGGCGGATGAGGATCCAGGCGGCCACAAGGAGCAGTTCGGCAGCGGCGTCGAGCAGGTAGACCGGGGAGATGCGGCGCTTGGCGACGTAGGCGATATCGATGGCGGCGAGCCCGCCGGCGCTGGAGGCGGCGAGAAGGGCCGTCTCGGGCGAGGTGCGATCGGCGCGGGCGGCAAGGCCAAGGCTGCCACCGATTGCGATGACCAGGACGCCGACTGTTTTGACGAGCCAGCGGTCCGCCTTCGGACCGGTGATGGCCTCGAACGAACGCATGTGAAGCAGCGGCCAGACGCCGGTGATGACAAAGTAGATCGCCTGGATCCGAGCGATCTGCGGACCGTAGAGGGCGAACGGTCCGATGTCGTTGCTCGCTGTTCGTCGGAGTCGCACCCCTGGCTCCATTCTTTCTAGTGGGCGACCAAGGCCCGGACAGGGAGGTAAACATCATCCTCCGGCTCGGGGGGAGGATGGTACGGCAGGACGGCGTCACCTGCACACTAGCGTGAACGGGGCCAGCCAGACGAGGGAAGGCTGCCCAATGCGGCGAGGTGGCGATTCGAGGATGAGCGTTATGCGACGATTGACGATTAACGGCGCCCTTGCGTAGGGTGGCCACGCGCCAGG
>JALYMD010000572.1 GCA_030773875.1 Chloroflexota bacterium
GTCTTCGCCGGTCTGCCGAACCCTTTTCCGGCCACCCGCTACCATTCACTGCTGGTCGAGCGGGAGACGCTGCCGCCCGCCCTGGACGTCACTGCCGAGACGAGTGATGGTCTGATCATGGGTTTGCGGCACCGGGAGTTGGACATCGAGGGGGTGCAGTTCCATCCTGAGTCCATCCTGACCCTAGCCGGCAAGGATCTTCTAGCCAACTTTCTAGGAGTCGGGCCGGGGGTAGGAATGAACGCGCGATCCCGAGAGCCGGAGCCGGCGACGATCGGTTCATGAGGTCACTCTATTGATGTGGCAAAGGCGGTCCACTTGGTAGTTGGTAGGGGCGACGTACGCGTCGCCCTCGGGGCCGGCCACGCGGGCGAGGTGTGCCTCGCCCCGACTAAGCAGGGATTGTGGCGATTGAGGTGGGACAGACCACTAGGGGCGTTCATCGGATGCGAGAGGAGGGGCTCGTGGCGGATCCAGCGACCACGGTCAACATCCGCGAGACGATCCAGGTCATTGTCGAGGGGCGAGAGCTGACCATGGCCGAGGCCACCTCGACCATGGATGCGATCATGAGCGGTCAGGTTACTGGAGCTCAGATTGGCGCTCTGGTGACGGGCCTGAGGATGCGGGGCGAGACCGAGCAGGAAATTGCGGGATTTGCGACCGCGATGCGACGTCACGCCCTTCGAGTGGAGATCGCGGACGACGGTCGGCCGCTCGTCGACACATGCGGCACGGGCGGCGATGCCTCCAATACCTTCAATATCTCGACGACGGCCTCCTTCGCCATCGCGGCGTCAGGCGTCCGGGTTGCCAAGCACGGTAACCGGGCCGTGACCAGCAAGTGCGGCTCCGCTGACCTGCTGGAGGGCCTCGGCATCGCGATCGAGCTCACGCCAGAGCAGGTGGCGCGCTGCGTGGAGGAGGTCGGGATTGGTTTCATGTACGCCCCGGCATTCCACCCGGCGATGCGGTTCGTCGGGCCGACGCGGCGGGAGATTGGCATCCGCACGATCTTCAATGTGCTCGGACCGCTCACCAACCCGGCCGGTGCGCTTCATCAGTTGATTGGTGTCGGTCACGCTGGCATTGCCGGTAAGCTGGCTCGCGTGCTGGGAATGCTCGGGAGCCAGCACGCAGTCCTGGTCCACGCTGAAGAAGGGTTGGACGAGATCGGCATTGGCGGTCCCTCGGTCATCACGGAGTTCGACGCCCGCGATGGCGAGATTCGCACGTACGAGGTTGATCCAGAGGCATTTGGGCTTGAGCGCGGTACGACGGAACAGCTTCGTGGTGGCGGCGTGGAGGAGAATGCGGCCATTACCAGGGAGGTCCTGTCTGGCGTTCCCGGTCCGCGTCGCTCGGTGACACTCCTCAACGCTGGGGCGGGAATCTACGCCGCGAATGCCGCCGATTCCTTTGCGGAAGGCATCCAGCTTGCCGCGGAGGCAATCGATTCCGGCCGTGCCCTGGCTACGATGGAGGCCTTAGCTGTCTTCTCGTCCAGTCTGGCCGCTGAATCGAGCGCGGAGATCCCGCAGCCGGTCACCGTCTGATGGGCGGCTACACGGCAACGGGAACGATCCTGGATCGGATTCTGGCGCGGACGGCGACCGATGTCGCGGTGAGGAAGCGAGGGGTCCCTGAGTCCGAGCTTCAGCGCCGAGTTGATCAGCAACGGCCACCGGTCGGATTGCGCGCGGCGCTAGCGGGTCCAGAGATGGCCGTGATCGCGGAGATCAAACGTGCCTCCCCCTCGCGCGGCGTCTTCCCAGTCGAGGTCGATCCTCCGGCGGTTGCCGAGGCCTACCTTGAGGGCGGGGCCGCCGCACTTTCTGTCCTTACGGATGAGCCGTTCTTTCACGGCTCGCTCGACGATCTCGAAAAGGTTGCCGAGGTCGCCCACGGACGGCCGCCGCCCGCGCCGGTCCTTCGCAAGGACTTCGTGCTGGACGAGTATCAAATCCTGGAAGCGCGGGCATTTGGCGCTGATGCCGTGCTCCTGATCGTGGCTGCTCTGGAGGACGCCGCGTTGCACTCGTTGCTGGTTGCCGCCCGGGAGCAGGGTCTCGACGCGCTTGTCGAGGTGCACGACGCGGCGGAGATGGAGCGGGCTGCTGCGGCTGGAGCGACCTTGATCGGTATCAACAATCGCGATCTTCGGACGTTTGAGGTAGATCTGGCGGTGACTGAGGCGCTTGCGCCCGGTGCACCCGAGGGCGCAATCATCGTCGGCGAGAGCGGAATCTTTTTCCACCAGGACTTGCTCCGCCTGCACCAGTGCGGTGTCCACGCCGTGCTGGTCGGCGAATCGTTAGTCGTCGCACCCGATCGCGCGGCCGCAGTCCGAGGGCTTCTTGCCAGGGGCGAGGGATGATCCGTCCGAGTGCAATCGCTCCTGGGAGCGTCAAGATTTGCGGCTTGCGGGAGCCCATTCACGCCCAGGCGGCGGTCGGTGCGGGAGCGACTCTGCTGGGCTTTATCTTCGCTCCAGCACGCCGCCGGGTCGATGCGGCGACGGCGCGTGCCGCCATCGACGCGGCGCGGGCGGAGGTGGGTGCGAGGGCGGTGCTGGCCGTAGGCGTCTTCGTCGATGCGGGTCCTGACGAGATGAACGCGACAGCGGAGGCGGCAGGGCTGGATCTTCTCCAACTGCACGGTGATGAGCCTCCGGAGTTGCTCGCGGAGTTGGGGCGTCCGGTCATCAAGGTGCTTCGAATCCCGGCGGGGACAGATGCTGCCCACGTCGAATTCATCATTGCCTCCTATGAGAGGGCGGACTCGCCGCCTGTGGCCTATCTCCTCGAAGGATTCGACCCGGCGGCACACGGCGGTACAGGGATGAAGGCTGACTGGCATCTCGCCGCTGACCTCGCTCGCCGGTGGCCGGTCATGCTGGCAGGCGGGCTTACCCCGGAGAACGTCGGGTCGGCCATTCGAGGCGCTGCACCATGGGCCGTGGACGTGAGCAGCGGTGTGGAGAGCGATGGGGTCAAGGACCCGGCACGCATTAGCGCATTCGTCGCCGCTGCACGCGCCGCATTTTTGGAGGCCGGAGCTTCGTTGCCGTAGGAGTCCGCACATGGATGGGAAGCCGACGCCGTCGATCCAGCGCGAGACCCGCTCCTCTGGTTCAAGAGGCTGGTGCGTTGGCGCTTCGGCGAGGGCATTGGTGGCTTCCTGCCGCTTAGAAAGCCTGAGAGTCTGAGCTTGTTCTTTCCCTGGCACCCTCTGCCACTCGGTACACTCCATGTGCGCGAACCATGAAGCCGAAATCGACGAGATCGCGCCGCAGGGTGGCCACGTCTTCATGAGCGACGCGCAGAATGGCGTTGACCTCCTTCTCAGGGTACTCCCGTCCCGGATCGAACTGCCGGAGTAGGTGGCGGAGGACGATCAGCAGCTTGTTGCGGCGGGCTGGGATCTGCTTGAGGCGGGGGCCGACGAAGAAGTCATGGATGACCTTCTCCTCGCTGCTGACCTTCGATCCCTCGGATGGTTGCTCCCGATTCCCTGCCGTACCTCTGGTTAAGCCCGCAAGCAGCGCATGGGCATCCTCATCAAGGTGTCTCAGGGCCGCCTCGTCGAGGGCAAAGATTGGATCGGAGGTGGTTCGATCCACATTGACAATCCCCGCTGCGACCAGCGTGCCGAGGTGAGATCCCAATGCGTGATTAGAAAAGCCGGTACGGTCGGCCAGCTGTCCCAACGTCACTGGTGCTTCGGCCAAATGACCGAGCAACCGAAGTGCCGATGGATGCGCGAGGACGCTCATCGCTCGCGCGAGCGTCGCCGCTTTCTCCCCGTCTATCATGCTCATAACCGATCCCCGAGTTCGAGAGCCTAGACGTCTGTGGGGACATTGTCCCAATCGGTCCCGAAGCCGCAGAGCCAGTTCAAGGCATGGTGACGTTCTGCGGCAATGGCCGCCGCCATGCCGAGAGCCTCCTCGTCGAGGTCACGGTACGGTCGCCCATCCGTCGCGAAGTCGCCCCCCGCAACATCGACGATGAGGCCAGCGCGGGCAGCTTCACCCGCCACCTCGCGGATCACCGTTCCGAGCCGCTGTGCCTCCTTGCCGCCGGCCTCGAGCAACAGATCCACCATAGTTGCCCGCCAGTGCCACAGTTCCGCTCGCTCGCGCTCAGCGGCAATCTCTTCCTCCGGGCGGAGGCGCACGCCCGTGCGGAACGGAGCCGTCTTATCCCATGGGGACGGCACAGCATCAAGTAGGGGCCCTGGGTCGGTGGGGACGTGGTAGGAGGGCAAGGCATCCAGGATGCCCATTGCCCAGGCCAACGCCGCAAGCGCTTCCGTCTGCCAGCTCGCCGCGTCGGCCTCGTCGCTTGCCAGCCGTCCGAGCCGGGTTTGGAGCAGGTGACGTTCGACGGGAGAAGCGATCGGATCGAGCCCTTCAGTTCGCAGCCATGCGACCAAGTCAAAGCGCTCTGCCTCCGGGTCGTCCGCTCCATCGTCCGCCACTGCCCGTTCCAGGTAGGCTCGGTGGCAGACCGCCGCGAGTACGATGACCCGCGCGGCTACCTCCGCCGGTGTCCGAAGGTTGATCTCAACGTCCAGCTCTGGATCCAGGTCAAGGTCCTCGTCGTTGGTCATCCGTCGTCCGCTCCCCGCGGCGTCGAAGCCCCTAGACGTTGAAGAGGAAGTTGATGATGTCTCCGTCCTGAACCACGTAGGTCTTGCCCTCCCGGCGGAATGTTCCTGCCTTCTTCGCCTCGTTCATGCCTCCGACGGTGATCAAATCGTCATAACCGACGATCTCGGCACGGATGAACCCACGTTGGATATCCGAGTGGATCTCGCCTGCCGCTTCAAGGGCGGTTGCGCCGCGACGGATGGTCCAGGCTCGACACTCGTCGGGCCCGACGGTGAAGAACGGAATCAGCCCGAGCAGGTCGAACGAGAGGCGGATGACCCGATCGAGGCCGGATTCGGTGATGCCGAGGTCGGCCATGAAGGCGGCGGCGTCATCCGGGTCCAGGCGGGCGATTTCCATCTCGATCTGGCCAGCCAGGGCATCCACCGCCACACCGGGCCGCGTG
>JALYMD010000573.1 GCA_030773875.1 Chloroflexota bacterium
GTGCTGGGGGAGCGGTGCCGGGTCCTGGAGCGGGAGCGCGTTCGGGTCAAGGCCCATACCCGCTTCCACTGGTGGCCCCAGGAACGCCACCCCAGGAACCTCTCGTGATCATCCGGAGGACGTATCACGCGGTCTGGAGAGTTCTTCCTACACATGGCGACGGGGACGCCCGAGCGCCCTTCACTCGGGACCGTAGTCACGAACTCAGGCGCTGTGCTACGGGCCATGGCCATTTTGGTGCTCGCCTACGCCCTCATCGTCACCGACCCGGCCTGATTTCACGTCGATCGAGCCTTGTGCGGTGCTCCTCGTCGCCCGTCGAAGCGTTTCGCCCTGCGGCACCACGCCGGGTGTTCTCCAAGGAGGTGCCATCGTGAGCAAGATCCACATCGCCGCCGAACGGCCGGTCGACGCGCCGGCAGGGCGCGTTTACGGTTTTCTCGCCGACTACCGGGAACACCACCCGCGCTTTCTCCCGCCCGCCTTCTCCGACTTTCGTGTCGAGCAGGGGGGCGTCGGCGCGGGAACGGTGGTTGAGTTCAACCTCGCCCTGGGTGGCCGCAAGCGCGCGTCCCGGCAGCGGGTGGAGGAGCCTACCCCCGGCCGGGTGCTCACCGAGTCCGACCTCGATACCGGCGCCGTCACGACGTTCACAGTGACGCCGGAAGGCGACCGCAGCCGCGTGCGAATCGAGACGGCGTACGACGGAGCCGGCGGGGTGTCCGGCTGCGTCGAGCGGCTCCTTGCCCCCCTGCTCCTGCGGCGGCTCTACATCGACGAACTGACCCGCCTGGACCGGTACGCCCGCGATCATCCGTAAACACCAGGAGGGAGGACGCGCCCCGTACTGGCACGCCCTCCCTCTCCGTCGTCACTCGCACCGCACCATGTCGAGGGGGGACCTGATGGCCCCATGGGTTGGGCTCCTGTTAGCTCACCTCGACGACGAACGGCACGGTGATCACCTGGTCGCCGCGGGCGAACTGGCCCCAGACCTTGTAGCGGCCCGGCTCGGGGAACGTGTGCTCGAACGTCACCTCTGGGCCGAACGCGGCGGGGATCCCGTGGTCGTCCCCTTCCCCGGCATCGTGCCCGTTACCGGCGGCCGCCGCTTCGCCGTGGACGTGAGCGAACGCGCCGCCGTCCTCCGCGACCACCGCCACGTGGGCGGCCGCGCCCAGATAGGGAGAGAGGTCGGTGAGGGGCAACCCGTCGCGGGAGACCGTGAAGGTGAACTGAGCCGCCTCGCCGGTCCGCAGCGCCTCCGGCGCTTGAAGGGCAACGCTCACGCCGTCGACCGTTTTCGGGACAAGATCGGGCGTGAGGGAGGCGCCGTCCGCGGACGGTGTCCCGACCACCAACTCGCGGCGATCCAGGACCGTTTGGTCGCCTGACTTGAACTCGTCGTAGAGGAGATAGGTGCCCTCGCTCGGCAGCGTGGTCGACACGCGGTAGGCGCCGTCGCTGCCGGGCTCCGGGTGGATGTGCTGGAACTCCTGGAGGTCGCGGCTGACCAGGATCAGGTGCATCGGCCGCTCGTGGTCGTTCGGCAGGTCGGTGATCGTCTCGCCGGTCGCGGCGTCGACCACCTGGTAGGACAGGCTCACCGGCTGACCGGGCTGGGGGGACGAAGGCTCGCTCGTCCAGGCGACCCGCACCCCCGCGGTCGCCGGATCAACCGCGCCCGCCGGGATGGACAGGCTCTGGTCTCCGATGCCGGCGTGCGGCTCGCTCTCATGGGCCTCCGCGACGGCGTGGTCCTCCGTGATCCCCATGCCGCTCTTCTCGCTCAGCCAGAGGGCACCGGCGCCGATCGCGAGGGCGAGCAGTCCGATCGCCACCAGGTAGCCTCCATCGGCGACGCGCGTCCGCAGGGGCGGATGCAAGATCTCGCGGGCACTCCCCGGGCGCCGGAACCCGCGTAGCCGCAACGCGTTGGTCACCACGCTGACGCTGCTCATCGCCATCGCCGCCGCGGCGAGCACGGGGTTCAGCAGGATCCCGAAGACGGGATAGAGCGCGCCCATCGCCACCGGCACGAGCGCCACGTTGTAGGCAAACGCCCAGAAGAGCCCCTGCTTGATCGTCCCGACCGTGCGGCGCGAGAGGGCGATCGCCGTAACGATCGTCCGCAGGTCGCCGCCGATCAGGGTAACGTCGGAGGCGGCCATCGCCACGTCGGTGCCGGTGCCGATCGCGATCCCCAGATCGGCCTGGGCGAGGGCCGGGGCGTCGTTGATGCCGTCGCCGACCATCGCGACGACCTTGCCCTCGGCCTGCAACGCGCGGACCTTCTCCGCCTTCTGGTCGGGCAACACCTCGGCCAGGACGTGCTCGATGCCCACCTCCAAGGCGATTGCCTCGGCAGTGGCAACGTTGTCGCCGGTCAGCATCCAGACATCGAGTCCCAGGGCCCTCAGCTGCTCGACCGCCTCGCGCGACTCGGGCTTCAGGGTGTCGGCAACGGCGATCAAGCCGGCGCTCGCCCCGCCAGCCGCGACGTACATCGGCGTCGCACCCCCGCGAGCCAACTCTCGGGCGCGCTCCTGCAAGCCGTTCAGCTCGATGCCAGCCTCGGCCATGAGGGCGCCGTTGCCGAGGAGGACCCCGCGGCCGTCAACACGCCCTCGCACGCCCTTACCGGTAACGGATCGGAACTCCTCCGCCTTCGGCAGAGTGAGCCCGTGCTCCCGTGCCCGAGAGACGATCGCCTCGCCCAGCGGATGCTCGGAGCCAACCTCTACCGCCGCGGCGAGCCGCAGGAGATCGAGCTCCGGCATGCCGTCCGCGGGAACGATGCGGGTCACGGCCGGCTTGCCGCAGGTCAGGGTGCCGGTCTTGTCCAGCACGAGCGTGTCGATCCGGCGCGCCTGTTCGAGAGCCTCGCCGCCGCGAACCAGGATCCCGTGCTCGGCCGCCTTGCCGGTACCCACCATGATCGCGGTCGGCGCGGCCAGGCCGAGGGCACAGGGGCAGGCGATGACCAGCATGGCGACCGCCGTGGAGACCGCGAAGGTGAGTCGCGGGTCCGGTCCGAAGAGGAGCCAGATCACCGCCGTCAGCGCGGCCAAGGCCAGCACGGCCGGCACGAAGTAGGAGGAGATGGTGTCGGCCAAGCGCTGCATCGGCGCCTTCGAGCCCTGGGCGTCCTCCACCAGGCGCACGATCTGGGCAAGGGCCGTGTCCTTGCCGACCTTGGTCGCCCGGA